>NZ_JBBEUE010000004.1:0-246540 GCF_037402435.1 Acinetobacter sp. NS-4
GTGCGGGGGAATAAAGGGAAGGTAAAAAGTTTAAATTAAGTCATAAACATCAAAAAGTATAAAAAGCGAGAGCTGCTGTTGCCCCTGATCTGGTCTGTATTTAAATAGTACGCTGAAAGACCGTGTTTGATGGTATTTGCATTTTGCAACGGGTTCGGCTGATCGGATGACAAAAATGTAGGATTTTAAAAAAATCTATGCTATAAAATTATAAATAGGCATAAAAATTGCTTATAACAAATGTTCAAAAAAAGAGTAGAGGAATTATGAAGTTATCGGTTGGATTAAAAGTTGCGAACTCCTTGTCACTGACACCGCAGTTGCAGCAAGCCATTCGTTTGCTTCAATTATCGAGTTTAGAGCTTGAACAGGAAATTCAGGTTCAACTGGATAGTAATCCTTTATTAGAAAAAGTAGAAGAATTATCGAATATTGAAAGTTTAACTTCTTTGGAAGATCAGGAGCGTAATGACAAAGATTTAACCAATGAGTTGAATGCCAATACCTTGCCTGATGATCTGCCGGTGGATACAGATTGGGATGATGTATATACCCATCAACCGACTAGCTTGGGCTCTCCTGAATATGAGGATCGTGAAGATAATCGTCAGGGGCATTTAGGCCTAAAAGAACACGTACTAGAGCAGATTAATTTGTTGCATTTTTCAGCTGTGGATCGCTTGATAGCACATTGTATTGTTGATTCTTTGGATGAAAAAGGGTTTTTGGACGCAGAAATTTCTGAAATCACCGCATCTGTGCAGCATTTATTGGAATCGATGGATTACGATGATGAAGTGGAAGATGATGAAGTTCTGGTGGTTTTAAAACATATACAACATCTTGATCCTGCTGGTGTCGCATCCCGTAACCTAGCTGAATGTTTATCTGTGCAATTAGACAGTTTACCTGTGCATACCGCTTATCGTCGTGAAGCGTTAACCTTGTTAAGTCATTACGAGTTGTTGATTTCGAATGAATTGCCAAAGCTGGTTAAACAGACTGGTTTGAATCCAGATCAGTTGAAATGTGCAGTCGACCTGTTAAAAACATTAAAAGCTTATCCGGGAATGGAGTTTGAAGAGAAAGACTCGGATTATCAAATTCCCGATGTGGTGGTCATGAAAAAGAATGATCATTGGCAAGTACAACTCAATCCAGATGTTATGCCTAAATTACGGGTCAATTCTTTTTATGCCAATATGATTAAACGTGCAGATCAAAGTAACGATAATCAATATCTGCGCAATCAAATGCTAGATGCAAAAAACTTTATTAAAAGCGTTGATGAGCGCCATAAAACCTTATTGAAAGTTGCGACCTGTATCGTAGAACATCAAAAAATGTTTTTGGAAATAGGTCCTGAAGGGATGAGACCTTTGGTACTTCGCGATATTGCAGAAGAAGTTGAATTGCATGAGTCGACTGTTTCACGAGTGACAACCAATAAATTTATGTTGACACCACGTGGCTTGTTTGAGCTGAAATATTTCTTCTCCAGTCATGTTGCGACTACTTCTGGTGGAGAGGCTTCGTCTATTGCGATTCGAGCGAAAATTAAAAAATTAATTTCAGAAGAAAATCCGCGTAAGCCTTTATCTGACAATATTATTGCCAATTTATTGAAAGAAGATGGGATTGATGTGGCACGTCGAACTGTTGCTAAATATCGAGAGTCGTTACATATTCCATCATCTTCTGAGCGAAAAGTCTTGATCTAATTTTTAAAATCTGATTATTCTATGGATTCATTATGACAACATAATGAATCTTTTTTCTTTTAAAGGAGTGGTTGAGATGATTTAAATTGTGAATTGCAGAATTTTTCTTTCTGTCATCAGATCATTTCGGCTATGACTTTAACTAATCCTAAAGAAGGTGAGGGATAGAATTATGCAAATAACAATTCGTGGTCATCACTTAACTATCACCCCTGCAATTGAAGATAATATCCGCTTAAAATTTGCTGAAATGACCAAGCATTTAGACCAAGTTAATAGTATGCAGGTAAAATTGACCAAAGATCATCAAGTAGATAAACGTTCAAGAAAAGGAAGTTTAAATCATATTGCTGAAGCTATTATTCGTGTACCGGGGGCAGAATTATTTGCACAGGCAACAGCTGATGATATGTATACTTCAATTAAAAAATTAACAGAAAAACTTAAAAGACAGTTACATAAGCATCGGAAAATGCAGGTTTCGTCCCAGCCATTGCTAGCATAGTTCGGTTTTTGAACGAAAAGAGGTTTTTGATGACCTCTTTTTTTATATATTAAATGTTATACGTTAATGCTTTATTTTTCATATTTATAGTAAAATGGCAGGTTTTTACACCGTTGGTCCTATAAGAGGTCTTTGTGATGAATAGTGAACAGCTCACTGAAATTTTAAAAGCTGCTTTTCCAGAGGCTGAAGTTGCAGTTAGTGGGCAAGGTGGTAAGTTTGATCTTCGAATTGTCGATGAACAATTTGAGGGCAAGCGTCCTGTCGCACGCCAACAGGCGGTTTATGCTCCGTTAAATTCATATATTGCTAGCGGCGAAGTACATGCAGTAACTATTCGTGCAATGACCCAAGAAGAATGGCGTAAAGCAAGCTTATTCGGAGCTTAGAACTAGATGGATAAATTTTTAATTCAGGGCGGTGTTAAGCTCGAAGGTGAAGTGCGTATTTCTGGTGCAAAAAATGCAGCACTTCCATTACTTGCTGCAATGATCTTGCCTGAAACACCCACTGTTTTGACTAACGTGCCAAACCTGAAAGATGTCAACACCTTAGTGAAGTTGATTGCGGGTTTGGGCGTACAAATTACCTATGAAGGCGACACGGTTAAAGCAGATACCTCAACATTAGACAATCAATTTGCACCATACGAACTGGTCAAAACCATGCGTGCATCAATTTTGGTGCTTGGTCCTTTATTGGCGCGTTATGGCAGTGCAAAAGTATCTTTACCAGGTGGTTGTGCCATTGGCTCACGTCCAGTCGATCAACACTTAAAAGCGCTAGAGGCTTTGGGTGCAGAGATCGAGGTTGAAGCCGGTTATGTTAATGCCAAAGTTGACGGTCGTCTTAAAGGCGGCGAAGTTGTCTTTGATATGGTGACTGTGGGCGGTACTGAAAATATTCTGATGGCGGCGGTATTGGCTGATGGCGTCACCACAATTCGTAATGCTGCGCGTGAACCTGAAATTACTGACCTTGCACAAATGCTCATTGCCATGGGTGCAAAAATTGAAGGACTGGATACAGATACGCTTGTAGTTACAGGTGTTGAAAGCTTACATGGCTGTGAATATGCAGTAGTTGCTGACCGTATCGAAACAGGTTCATATCTGGCTGCAGCTGCTATTACTGGCGGCAAAGTAAAAACAACGCATACTGACCCTGCATTACTTGAAGCAGTTTTAGATAAATTTGAAGAAATGGGTGCAGAAGTTACCCGTGGTGACGACTGGATTGAACTTGATATGATGGGCAAGCGTCCTAAAGCCGTCAGCTTCCAGACTTTGCCGCATCCAGAATTTCCAACCGATATGCAAGCACAGATCATGGCAGTCAATGCGATTGGTCGCGGCTTTGCTACAATTTCTGAAACGATTTTTGAAAACCGTTTTATGCATGTGCCTGAGCTTTCTCGAATGGGAGCAAATATTCAGGTCGAAGGTAATGATGCTGTGGTTACGGGTGTAGAAAAACTTTCTGCAGCGCCAGTGATGGCAACGGATTTACGTGCTTCTTTCTCTTTGGTTTTGGCTGCTTTAGCTGCTGAAGGTGAAACCCTGATTGACCGTATCTATCATATTGACCGCGGTTATGAAGATGTGGAAGCAAAATTACAAGGTTTAGGTGCCCAAATTAAGCGAGTAAGTTAATGAGCGATATGAGAAACGATGATCCAAACTTTGACGTTATGGGTAATTTTGATCATGGTTTAACTTTAGCATTAAGTAAGGGACGTATTTTAAAAGAGACTTTACCTCTGCTAGAAACAGCAGGGATTAACTTGCTGGAAGATCCGGATAAATCTCGCAAGTTGATTTTCCCAACCACACATAAACATGTACGTATTTTAATTTTACGTGCTTCTGATGTACCGACTTATGTTGAAAATGGTGCGGCAGATTTAGGTGTTGCGGGTAAAGATGTGCTGATGGAACATGGCGCACAAAATGTTTACGAGCCATTGGATCTTAAAATTGCCAACTGTAAACTCATGACAGCGGGCAAAGTGAATATGGTTCGTCCGAAAGGCCGTTTAAAAATTGCCACCAAATACGTGAACTTAACCCGTCAATACTATGCAAGCTTAGGTGAGCAGGTTGATGTCATTAAGCTTTACGGTTCAATGGAACTTGCTCCATTGGTTGGTTTGGGTGATTACATTGTCGATGTGGTTGATACTGGTAATACCTTGCGTGCCAATGGTCTTGAACCGCTTGAAGAAATTTGCAAAGTATCTTCACGTTTGATCGTAAATAAAGCCAGCTTCAAACGTAAGCAAACCTTATTGAATCCAATTCTGGCCCAGCTTGAAAAAGCTGTGGAAGAACGTGAAAAAGCTAAATAAGCTTACTGGATAGAAAATAAAAAACCGTCCTGCTGGGCGGTTTTTTTATAGGTGATTTTTATCATAAGAAATATTCATGCGTATCAATGTAATTTTCTATGAAATCCCAAGCAATAGTTGCAGTATAAATGCCCACAATACTCAGGAAACAAGGTAAACTAAACTTTTCCAATTCAAACCTTGTGGGTAAATTGATGCGACGTTTATCGACTCAAGATCAAAACTTCAAGCAAGCTTTTGCTGACTTGTTGGCTTTTGAGACAGTTAGTGATCCTGAACTTTTAAAAACCGTAGACCAAATCATTGCTGATGTTCGTCAGTATGGTGATGCTCATGTTCTTAAACTCACTCAACAGTTCGATCGACATCCAGCGCATCAGTTTTCAGATCTTGAACTGTCACAAGAACAGTTAAAGACCGCTTTCGATGGCTTAAATACAGAAGTGCGTGAAGCTTTAGAATTGGCGGCTAACCGTGTTCGCGAATTCCATCAAGCACAAAAGCAGGATGGCTGGACTTATGTCGATGCTTTGGGTAATACCTTAGGTCAAAAAATTACACCGCTTGACCGTGTCGGGATTTATGTACCGGGTGGTTTAGCGTCTTATCCATCTTCTGTGTTGATGAATGCGGTTCCTGCACATGTTGCGGGTGTGCCTGAAATTATCATGGTGGTTCCGGCACCGAATGGTGAACTCAATCCGCTGGTTTTGGCAGCAGCATATCTGGCCGGCGTTCACCGTGTATTTACCATTGGCGGAGCACAGGCAGTTGCAGCATTGGCGTATGGGACTGAAACGATTCCTTCTGTCGATAAAATTACCGGTCCAGGTAACCGTTTCGTGGCTGCGGCTAAACGTGCGGTGTTTGGTCAAGTCGGGATTGACATGATTGCAGGTCCTTCTGAAATTTTGGTTTATGCCGAAGGCGAAAATAACGCGAAATGGTTAGCAATGGATCTATTGTCTCAAGCTGAGCATGATACTGTGGCTCAAGCTGTTTTCATTACACCAGATGAACAGCTTTTAAACGATGTTGAACAGGCAATTGAAGATCATCTAGCTGAGTTGCCTAAAGCTGATATTGCCCGTACCTCTATTGCCAATCGTGGTGCTTTGGTTTTGGTGAAAGATCGTCAAGAAGCGATTGATTTGATCAACCAAGTGGCGCCTGAGCATTTAGAGCTTTGCCTAGACGAAGCGCAAGAAATGTCTGAAGAGATCCGTCATGCAGGTGCGATCTTTATGGGACGCTATACGCCTGAAGCGATTGGCGATTACTGTGCCGGTCCTAACCACGTATTGCCAACATCGGGTACCGCGCGCTTCTCATCACCGCTTGGCGTATATGATTTCCAGAAGCGTTCAAGCTTGATCATGTGCTCTCAAGAAGGCGTGAAAACTTTAGCGAAAACTGCAGATGTATTGGCACAGCAAGAAAACTTGGATGCTCATGCACGCTCAGCACGTTATCGTTATTAGTAATGAATTGTAGGCTAGATGAAAAAATCTAGTTTTCTAAAATTATAAACCTCTCCCTTGCGCAGCAGTGCTGCTCATCTCCTGAAATGAGATGGGAAACTCATATGATGAGAATAGTTTTGATGTTTAATTCCATTATTCATGAGATGGAGATTCCTCTCCCTGAGCGAGCTTTAAGGATTGCTTTAAAGCAAAGCGCAAGAGAGGTTAGGAGAGGGAAATAAGAGAAAATAAAATGTCGACCATCACAACAGAACAAATGCGTTTTTGGAGTCCTGAAGTACGTGAACTAGAACCTTACGTACCTGGCGAACAACCTAAAATCCAAAATTTATTAAAACTCAATACCAATGAAAATCCGTATCCACCATCACCTAAAGTAGTGGAAGCGGTTCAAGCGGTATTGGTAAATTCAGCAGATGTATTGCGTTTATATCCAGACCCTGATGCATCGGCTTTAAAACAAGCCATTGCCAAGCAGCAACAAGTCGATGTGAGTAATGTCTTTGTCGGGAATGGTTCTGATGAAGTGCTGGCACACATCTTCAAAGCATTTTTTGTACAGGAATTGCCAGTGCTGTACCCGGACATTACCTACAGTTTCTATCCGGTTTATAGCCAGTTCTTTGGGGTAAAAACCAAAGTGCTGCCGCTCAATGACGACTTTGAAATTGTGGTGGATGACTACAAGCAAGCCAACGGTGGGATTATCATTACCAATCCGAATGCACCAACCAGTATTGCACTCGGCTTATCAGCCATTGAAGAAGTTCTTCAGACCAACCCCAATTCTGTGGTGGTGATTGATGAAGCTTATGTTGATTTTGGTGCAGAATCTGCGGTCAATTTAGTGGAAAAATACGACAATTTAGTCGTATGTCAAACCACTTCTAAATCACGTTCACTGGCTGGATTGCGTGTTGGTTTTGCCATTGCACAGCCACATCTCATTGCTGCACTGGAAGCAGTCAAAAACAGTTTTAACTCTTATCCAATCGATCGTTTTGCGATTGCAGCTGCTGTGGCATCTTTTGAAGATCAAGAATACTTCGAAGCGCAAAATGAGAAAGTGATTGCAAGCCGCGAAAAGTTAGTGACGCAATTGGTTGAGCTTGGCTTTAAAGTCTTGCCATCGAGTGCAAACTTTATTTTTGCATCTTTAGTAGATAAAGATGCTGCTGAATTAGCTGCTGAATTACGTGAACGTGGCATTATCGTACGTTATTTCAATAAGCCACGTATTAACCAGTTCCTACGTATTACCATCGGTACGGATGAACAAAACCAGCGTCTGGTGAATACCTTAAAAGATGATATTTTAGCTTGAATCTTTTTAAATCCCGCTTTGCGAAAAAGCAGGATTTAAGCAATAAAAAAGCGAACCTGAGTTAAGACTCGAGTTCGCTTTTTTATTCGTTTTTATAAGGATTATTCCGGTTTATACCAGCTATTGAGCAAATCCAGCATGGCAGAAACTTTATCAAAACATTCCTGATATTCAGCATCGCAATCAGATGCAATGGTGATGCCGCCACCCGCCCAAATGGAAACCTCATCCTGATATTTTTGAATGGAGCGAATCAGTATGTTCCATGAACCTGTACCATCAAAATTAAAATAACCCATAGAACCACAGTAGGCTCCGCGTGGAGCACCTTCAAGTTCCTCGATAATTTGCATGGCCCGAATTTTGGGCGCGCCAGTAATCGAACCACCCGGCAGAGCAGACATGAGCATATGAAAAGGATTGACCTCTTCCCTTAAAGTGGCAGTAACTTCACTGACCATATGGTGAACCTGATTAAATGACTCAATTTCAAAAAGTTTTGGAGTTTTAACAGATCCTGTTTCCGCATACACGCTTAAATCATTACGCAGTAAATCCACAATCATCACATTTTCGGCTTGGTCTTTTTTCGAATGAATTAAACTCTGCTTGGATTGTTCATCTTGTTCGGCATCTTTATAGCGGGGCATTGTACCTTTGATCGGTTTTGTAGTGATTTTTCGGTCTGCTTCAAAATTGATAAACAGTTCGGGAGAACAGCTTAATAATTCAAAATCATCAATTTTAAGATAACCCGAATAAGGGGCATCGGTCAGTTGCCAAAATGCTCCTGCAGTATCCAGCAACAACCCTTGTGCCTTGGCTGTAAATTCCTGAGTCAAATTAATCTGATAGCAATCGCCGGCCCGAATATAATCTTGAACCTGCTTAAAGGCAGTGACATATTGTTGTTGACTCCAGCGTGCAGTACAAGGTTGCGTAAGTGTAAATGTTTGATGGTTTTTATTTTGCTTGTCTTTATCTTGTAAGGCCTCCTGAATCACTTGAAAAATCGCTTCAGCATCATGCTCATAACTAAAAAAAGTCCAGCCTTGATCGGTCAATTTAATATAGCTGTAATAAATACCTAAAAATAAAGAAGGCTGATTTTTGGATCGAATGTTGACCTGTTGCTGGGCAGCCTCATCATAACTGATAAAACCAATTAAACCGCCATTAAAATCAGAATGAGAGTTTTGTAAGCTTTTCTTGAAAAAATGATTGAAATCAATTGATTCAGCATTCTGTTGATATTGGTTTAATGATGTCCTGTTAAATTTCTGAATTTTTTGATTCTGAATCAGCATATATTCGGAGGCAAAAAGTGCAATAACAGGTTGGTTTAAATTTTTTAAGTAAACGACATGGTTTAGATGCGATAGGCATAAAAGAAATTGAGTAGGATTAAGCTGTTGTTTAATCAGCAATTTTTCAAAAATAACAGACTTATTCATACGAGGTTGCTTTATAAAGTCGATACATAGATGACATATTCTATAACATTGTTTATGCATAAAACTTGTAAATACCGTTTATCGGTAACCTATAGATTGCGACCAACAGCAGTTGAACAAAAAATCACACAGATATAACTTAACTAGGGCAAATCAGCTGCTCAAGGAAAGACTCACTATTGTCGAAAAATAAAAAACAATCAGTGAAATCGAGTAGTTAACAATCAAAAAAATAATACTCTTGGGAGAGTACGAAATGAAAAAATTTACTAAACTTGCTTTAGTTTCTTCATTAGCAATTAGTGCAAATGCTATGGCAATGCAAGCAATGGATGATGCTTCATTGGGTGCTACAACTGGTCAAGATGGTATTAACATCGGGATTGGTATTTCTAAAATCGAAATTGAAAAGCTATTAATTCATGATAATGATGGTTTAACTGCTACTGCTTTAGGTGGTACGTCGACTGCAGGTGCAATTGTTATTAAAGGTAATGGCACTGGTGCTACTGCTACTAATGGTATTGTAATTGCTGCAAATATGGCAAGTTTATTACCTTCACATAACTTGGCTGATTTACAAATTGATACCGATGCTGGTACTACTGCAGCTGGTGGGGCATTTATTAATATTGCTGCACAAGTATCTGGCTTAGATATTAGTATTGGTGAGATTGGTGTAGCGAAGTCTGGTGATACAGCTGCAACTGGAATCCGTCGCGGTGCATCAGATAACTATAATAAAATCATAACTGGTCTTAATATTAAAACTGGTGTAATGACTGCAAATGTTCAGTTGGGTGCATCTCCACAAGGGGCTATGATTAACCTTTCTACAACTATGCAAGGTGGTTTGACAATTTCAGATCTTGGTATTCATGATTCTGCTGGTGGCGGTGACATCTGGTTAGGTAAGATCCAAGTAGCTGACGCTAATGGTACTGATTTGTCTATTTCGAATAAAATTAAAGTCACTCCAGGTGGGCTTGTTATTTTAAATGATAGTCCAAATGCAACAGACATTTATGTTCAAGCGATTGCTTTAGGTTCTAAGCCAGCATCTGTTACTACTGCTACACCTCTAGGTGCTCGTGGTACTGCTACTGCAGGTACTATTGGTGATGTAGAAGTGCAAGGTTTACAAACCTATTATATGAATTCACCTACATCAATGGCTAAAGGTTCTGTAATTACGATTTCCGGTCGTTAATTCTGAATTAAAAAAAAGCGCGTGAAATCACGCGCTTTTTTTTACAAAAATAATGTGAAATTCTTCAAAAAAACTAAAAAAAAGCTGTTTTTTTTTATAAAAAAGGTTATCTTCCTTTTTACATGGATGTAGAGCATAAGCTCTAAAAAAATAATGAACAAAGGCACGTCATGCCGCTAACTAGAAAAGTCAAAATATATGTTAGAGATCGCACTAGGCTCGGCATTGATATATTACGCTGCCAAAGAAGCCTTTGAAATTAAGAAAAAACCAGCGGAAGCTGTGTATTACACTGAAACCTTGGATTCTCGGCAAGATTCCTTCAATCGCATGCACCGGGAAGCTGTACTTATTAAGCCCGCCCTAGAAGATCAGTTTAGAGGTATTGTTCGCCAGGCCTATGACTATAGTTGTGGATCAGCTGCATTAACCACATTGATGAATGGTTATGTGGGTACCCAATTATCAGAACAACAGACCATGAATGGTCTATTAAAGTTTGGTGAAACTGAAAAAATTATTGAACGCCGTAGTTTTTCTCTTTTAGATATGAAACGCTTTGTCGCAGCCATGGGTTTGGAAAGTGGTGGATATAAAGGGGAGTTTTCAGATTTAGTTAAACAGGCTGAACCGGCAATTGTGCCAATTTCTTATGCAGGATTTAAACATTTTGTTGTGTTTAAAGCATATAAAAATGGACGTGTTTATGTGGCTGATCCTGCGCTGGGCAATATCAGTTTTGATGAAACGCGTTTCAAAGATATTTGGGAAAATAATACCCTGTTTTTAATTAATGTTGCACCGGAACAAAGAAAAAATTTATTGGCATTGCATGATACAGATTTGCGACATGTTGAAGATGCCACTGTGAATCGCTATGCTTTTGTAGATATTCAATATCCACAATTTTATATGGATAAAATTGCAGATAAAGCCTCAACAATTCGGTTAGATAAAAATGTAAACGAAAGCTCAGAAAAGTTTGGGGAATCAACATATAATTTTTTACGCCTTTATTATAAAAGTAAATAAAGTATAAAAGTGGCAGATTAAAAAAAGAAAAATGGTGGGATGGAATATGAATTGTAAATGGATGAACAAAACTTTATTGGCTTTGAGTGTTCAAATGGCAATAGGGGGGGCATATGCAGCTGAAGAACCAGCACTTGGAGAATATGAGGTTGTAGATCAGCAAGAAACTGAAGTTGACTCTACAGCATCGCAGCCTGCAAATACACAAATGGTAGCAACTGTGAGCGCAGAGGAAGAGTCAGCACTTGGTGAATATGAAGCTGTTGATGAACAAGCTGATGAGGCAACAGCTTTAGCGTCTGTAGATAGTAGTACAACGGCGCAATCACAACCCGTTGATGCACATACACAAGCTTCTTCAGCATTACAACAGCAAGAAGGAGATGCTAGTAAAGAAGCAAACCTGCAAGAAGTTTTTACCTCCAATGAGAGACAATATTCATTAATCAAAAAAGGTGATATTTCATCTTATTATGATATTGATTATACATATTATCGTGATACACAGATTGATGCAGAGATGGCTAATGGGCAGTTGTATCAACTTCGTGTTCAAGAAAATGCAGCTCATTCCATTACCAATACCTTTACTGCTCAGTATGGTATTTTAGATAATCTGACCTTCACTGCTTCAGTCCCTTTAGTTGCTAAAACAGATTTATTAAAAGATGCCTCTACAGCTGGCTTAGGTGATATTTCTTTTGGTGCACGTTGGGAACCATTTCCACTAAAAGCAGGCAGATTACCACTGATTTTATTTGGGAATGTTTCAACCAAAACGGGTGATAGTCCTTATGAAGTTAATGCGACTGATGATTTAGCTACAGGTAAAGGTTATTACTCTGCTGGTATTGGTGCAAGTACGCGTAAGTATATTGATCCTGTTGTACTTTTCGCTTCCGTTTCAGCCAACTATGGTTTTAAGGAAACCGGACTGAACCAGCGCCGTGGTACTCGCGTCATTGATGAGTTTGAACCAGGAATCAGCGGTGGTTTTGCTTTAGGCTTTGCTTATTCATTTAATTATGATGTGTCTATGACTATGTCATATCAGCAAAGTTTTAATACAGGTTCACAATTTACTTATACTTCGGGTGAAAGTTATTCACCGGCTGATCAGACGAGTTCCACTTTAGCAATTTCATTGGGTGTTCGTGTTTCACCTGAGACCATTGTCAACGGAACTGTGGGTATAGGCTTAACAGAAGATGCACCAGATGTATCATTAGGTCTGTCATTCCCACTTGATATTTTAGGTTTCGGTAAGAAACTTCGCTAAGAGGGTAGTCGTATGTATAAGATTCGACTTCGCCCGTTAGCCGCAGCAATTATCGTATCGGGCTGTTCAAGTGCAACTTTTGCTCAATTAGGTACCAACTTATCTGTTGATATCAGATCATTAAGTATGGGGAATGCTGTTACTGCAGATCCTCCAGGAATTAGTGCAATTCATTTTAACCCTGCAGCCTTGACCAAAATTGAAGGTCTGCAGACCGATGTACAAGGGATTCTTGCAAATTTTGACATTAAACGGGAATTCTCAGTTCCTGCTGGTTATAACGTATTTGGCTATTCAGATGACCCGATGGTGTGTAATGATGGACCAGAGGTTTCTTCCGATTTATGTACAGACTTTAAAGGTACCGTCAATGGGGATGTAGAATACGTAAGTCTATACGTTCCCGTATTGAAAAAAATGGTTGATCTTGGTGAAGGTCTACCTATGGCAGCACCTACAGCAGGTATTGCCTATAAGCCACCAGGTTCCAAAACAACATTTGCCACGGCAATGTATGCACCTTTGGTTGCCGGTTTTGGTGCCGAAAATGGTAATCCTGGGAATTATATGGGGCAACAGGTTGCTCTAGAAAGGATTACCTATTTGTCTCCATCTATTGCTTATCAAGTGAATGATGAGTTATCTGTGGGTGCTTCTATTGGTATGTCATACCAAGCCATTGGTCTAAAAACGGATTTGCGTTTTCCCAATGAATTAATTGGTATGTTACGAATGATTGATGAAGTCGTTTGTACGCCTTTTAAAGAAAACTCGGACATTATTACCGACATTCTTTTGTTAGGAATGTGTAACACCAAAGAGGGAATGAATCCATTTGGTAAGTTTGGTCAATTGCAACTTTCCATGGAGCAATCGCTTAGTCCAAGTTATAACTTGGGTATAATGTGGGAGCCGACTGACGATTTTAGCTTTGGTATGGTGTATCAAAGTGCGGCAAAAATGCGTTTAAAAGGCAAATATCATATTGATAATGCAAAGGCACCTCGTGAGCTGATTAATGGCTTAATGTCATCTCCTACGGGCCAAATTCTTGCTGCAATTTTAGGTTTTCCGAATTCTATACCTGCAAGCGAGTCTGGACTTGTTTCAATGGACTTTGAATATCCAGCACATTTTCAGGCGGGAATAAAATATAAGGTTTTACCTGATTTACAAGTTAATTTTGATGTAGGCTGGACAGACTATAAAGCTTGGGACAAGTTTAAATTTGAATTTGACCGACAAGTTTCAGCATTAAAAATTGCCAAATTATTATCTGAAAATATTGGGGACAGTTCTCTTACACTTCCGCTGGCATTTACTTCACCTTGGAATTTTGGCATAGGTGTGGAGTATTCTGCAACGGATCGTTTGAAATTACGAGCCGGTTATGAACCTCGTAGCAGTGCAATTCCTGATAATAAGCGAAATACAATGGTTCCGATTAACAATGCACAATTGTTTGGGTTAGGTGTGGGCTATCGTTTTGATGCAGATACCGATTTAGATTTATCGATTGGTTTTTTACGTAGCAAAGATAATATTCCGGCAAATACAAGTAGTCTGTCAAACCAAACGGGTGTAAATAATATTCTGTTAAATCCATATGCGGGTTTAAATGTTAAAACGGATACCAAAGTTACGATTTTAGGATTGAACTATAGAACACGATGGTAGGTAAATTGAAAATAATGAAAGGGAATTCATTGGTGAAATCGATACTTACACTATGTATGGTGCAGGTATCTTTTTCGCATGCGGGCGAGTTTTATACTATTATTGGGCCAGATGGCCGACCTATGGTGGTACAGCAAAAATACCAGCCCAAAAATAGAGAAACTGAGGTAAGTAAATCTGCATCAGCAGATACTATTGTTCAAGAAAATCAATCAGTCCATTCCTCAATTAATCAATCGGAAATTAAGACTGCTGCTACTCAAACACCCCCATCATTGCAACTAAAGGGGGAAAATAAAGTAGTAGTTCAAAATGCCAAAAAAACAGCTTCTACCCATCTTGATGTGGCTAAAATACCACAAGCGAAGTATGTAGAACCTAAAACTGAGGAAAAGAAAAAAGCTGTATTGCAACCTCAATCCAACCCTAAAAAGGTGGAAGAAACTATACATCTCGCGACCAGTACAGCTAAAGAAGTAAAAGAAGCTAAAAATGCGGAAAACTATGTAACGATTGATGGTACGCAATATATAAAAAATGAATATCTGGAAGACCAGGAATTTAATCTGGAAGGTAAGAAGCGTTTTTATGCTATGCCCGAAGGTATCATCGATACCAAGCATGGAGCGACGCGTTTACAAATGGTTGAGCGTGAAAAAGGGGTGAGTAAATCCCTGCTGCAATCAATTTTTAAGAAGAATCAAAAACAGGATAGTGACCCCATCGCATTGTCATCGACCTATTATCGGGTTTCTCAAGTAGATGCTGTTAAAAGTTTAGGTCAACAATGTATTCAGGATAAAAAAATTAAAAATGCGAAAACTGTCAGTTTGGATAAGGAAGTCAATGTCTGGCCCCGTGCACCATTAAAAGAACAATTTGATTTTGAAATTGTGGAAATTTCCAATGCAATTCAGAATATTCAGATTAACTCTTATGCATCAAGGCAACAGAATCCGACCTTTTATTGGCCATTTGTAGTTTTTTTAGATTCGAGTGGTTGTGTGCTTGAGGGCGCAGGAGGTTTTAAAAATCATGAAGCTGTTGAGTCATCCACTACACATCAAAAAATTGAAGGAATTGTTCATATTCCTGTTCAAAGTCGATATATATTATTGACTCCTTTAGCTAGTGCGATAGATTTGGAAAATAAAGCGCTCACCAATCAGGGTCAATTAAAATTAATAGCAATTCGCTAAGGATATAAGAAGAGAATTAGGATGAAAAATAAATATTTACTCCCTTTTGCCCTCACGACATTGATGGCAGCTTTAAGTGGTTGTGGCGGTGAAAGTGCCAATGTTATTCCTGAAGTCTATGATTCCAGTACGGCACATGGGGCGTGTACTATAGATTCCGCAGGCTGCCTAGGATTTGCATTAGATTATCCATTGGATGGGTTAAATTTTACCTGTAGTAGTGATAAAAAAAATAGCTTTGTCACCTATTTAGATTTACAAAATGGCGTAGCACAAGGCGCGTGTAAAGTTGGGGATACAATTACTTTCTTTATCAAGGGTGAAAAAGATAAAAAAATTAATTTAGGCACATTAAACTTAAACGAAATTGCCAAAGTAAGCACATCACAACTACCTCGTTTGACTATTTTAGATATTGCTTTTGGAATAACAGGGAAGAAGGCTGTAGATATTAATTCGAATACGGATGGCACTGTAAAAGTTGCGATACGAATTGCAAAAATATTGCAAGCACTGGCACAACAGGGCAATAGTATTATGGATCCAACAGATATCCAAGCCTTATATATCACCGATCAGATGAGATCTGATCTTGAAAATATCCTAGAATCTATTGCACAGGAAAAATTTGTCAATGCAACAGATATTGAATTTGAATCTCTCCTTAAACCTTGGGTTGATATTTCTACTATAAGTGATGAACAGGCACGTACTACCGTACTAAAACTCATCACTATTGCAAATGCAGGGGTGTATCAACCGGAGTTTTCGTTATTTTCAACATCTGGTGTTCTTGGTAGTTTATTAAGTGGTTCAGATGGTTTGGTTGGGTGTAATAAAAGTACCTGTGATACTACGGATAATTCAACGCAGCATCTATTTGGACATTTCATGTTGATTACCGATCGTGATGGTTATACTTTCGGAAGTGGTTTGCAATGGCGTGGAGCAGGTATCAGTAATACATCGACTATAGGTGGCTTAAATACAAAACTGCTGACCACCACAAAACCTATTCGTATGACAGCAAATGCACAAAATCATTGGATTAATCCAGTGACCAAAAAAATTGATCAGAATTTTGATTTCCAGGTTGATAACGTACTTACACCTCTAAGCATTTATCAGGGAACCTTATATAATGACTATATGATTGCTGGTAAAGAAAAATTCTATAAGTTATTAACTGGAAAAACAGAAGTGGCTCTGGCGGATAGATATGATTTTGGTTTGTGGCGTCAGACGATAGGAAGTGAAAATTTTCAAGGTACATTGGACTTGTACAAAATTTTCCCTATTACGTATTTAGATAAAAGGGTATTTAAGACAATTAATAATGTGAAATTTGGTGAAGGTTATCTATTCCCGATGTAT
Source organism: Acinetobacter sp. NS-4 (assembly GCF_037402435.1). Taxonomy (NCBI): domain Bacteria; kingdom Pseudomonadati; phylum Pseudomonadota; class Gammaproteobacteria; order Moraxellales; family Moraxellaceae; genus Acinetobacter; species Acinetobacter sp. NS-4. The sequence continues at coordinate 16,607 of NZ_JBBEUE010000004.1, forward strand.
GCAGATTTAACATTTAAATTTACAGATACAACGGTGCCAGATGTAGTACTCGGAATAGTCATTGACGAAAAGGGGAACATTCGAACCAATATGAAGTCAGACTCTACAGGAGATATGAGTACGGCTTCTTGTGATAGCAGTAAATTTAATGCATCAACTTATGTAAATGATGGTGTACAACAATATCGCATAGGTACGGTATCTCGTGCTTTCACAAATGATAAGACTCTTTCCTTACGTATGGTATTGGCGAATGCAAAGTTGGGTAATATTAATGGTGCTTTAGTCGGTATGAATTCCAATATTAAGACTTCAAGTTCTGGAGATAATATTGTGATTGGCGGAGCTTTACTTAATGTAAGTAACTTATTAAATCTTAATACGGGCACAGCAGAGGTTACATTTAAAGATTCTGCTGTTGATACGGTAAAATGGGCAAGTACCTTAGCAAGCTTCCAAAAAGTTTATAATACCAATAATCAAACGCATACTACTGATGATAAACAACTTGCCAAGTTGAGTGGAGGCACATTAACTTTTTCTTTGGCTTCATGTTATACCGTAAAACCTAAAATCTAACAAAAGCAAAAAAAAAGCCCATCTCATGATGGGCTTTTTTATTGTAGGTTAAAAAATTAGAAAATTTTAACCGGTATGATCTAAACGGGTTCCTAAAGTTTCTAAATGCATATCGAATGAAGCAGTTTTACGGTCTGCAAAATAATGTCTTAAGGTCCGTTCTACGCTTGGAAAAGCAAGTTCAGTCCAGGGAATCTCATGTTCTTCAAATAAATGCGATTCAATGGTCTCTTCACCTGCACCGAATATTCCATTCACTAAATTGGCTTTAAACAGCACATAAATTTGCCCAATTCGGGGAATATTGTACATACAGTAAAGTTGTTCAATTTCGACTTCAGCTTCAGCTTCTTCCCGAGTTTCTCTGGCAGCGCCTTGTTCCATGGTTTCAAACAGTTCCATATAACCTGCAGGCAGGGTCCATAAACCATAGCGTGGTTCAATAGCACGGCGGCAAAGCAAAACTTTATTTTCCCACAATACAAGTGCACCGCAAATCACTTTGGGATTGACATAATGAATATTGCCGCAATCTGTACATACACGGCGTAGTTGATGATCGCCGAGTGGAATTTTTTCCGTTGTTTTATGTCCGCAAATTACACAGAAATTCATATTCATCGTCAATGATAAAGGTGTTGATCAGCATAACTGAAAAATCCAAATTTGGCATCATTTCTATCCTTTGGAATAAAAATTCAGCTATGATGAAATAAAGAAGGTAGCAGGAGCAGTAACACATGGATGACTACTCATTAATACAATTATTACAGCACAGGTTGCGCTTTTCTACGCGTATAAAGCCTGCTCAGGCTGCTGTACTAATTGCGATTACCGATGAGTCCGATCCCAAAGTTTTGCTGACACGCCGTTCTTTATATTTATCCAATCATGCCGGGGAGGTTTCTTTTCCAGGTGGGAAAAGAGATCCACAAGATACCAGTAACATTGTGGTCGCTTTGCGTGAAGCCTATGAAGAAACCGCACTTAATCCATTTGATGTGCAGTTGATTGGTGATTTGCCCATGCAAAAAGCCCGTAATGGCATGCTAGTCAAACCTGTGGTTGGACTGATTCCTGCTGAAGTGGAATTGATACCTCAACCAACTGAAATTGATCGTATTTTTTTTGCATCGCTCAGCAATTTAATGAATGCGCCACCTATTCCCTATGAAGTCCGATATGCGCATCAGTCCTTGTATTTTCCCAGCATGCGTGTGGAAAATGAAATTGTTTGGGGCTTAACTGCGCGGATGCTGGTGTCACTGTTTCAGTATGGTTTGAATTATCAAAAAGAATGGCCTTTTTTATTAAATTCGCCTGCCTTTTACGGCAAAAAACTTAAGCAGACCAGATAAATTCAGCAATATCAAGATTAAGGAAGATGAAAAAAATGATGTACAAATTTAAGGGACATGCACCTCAAGCAACACATCAGCCTTGGGATGGCTGGGTGGCAGATACGGCCACAGTGATTGGTCAAGTGGAAATGGGAAAGCAGGTCAGTGTCTGGTTTGGTGCCGTGATCCGAGGCGATAACAGCAAGATTAAACTTGGTGATTTTACCAACGTTCAGGAAAATGCGGTTTTACATACCGATGCCGGCATTGAAATGCATATTGGCAGTTATGTCACGATAGGGCATCAAGCGATGCTGCATGGCTGTACCATTGGTGATAATAGCTTGATTGGCATTAACAGCGTGATTTTGAATCATGCCGTTATCGGTAAAAATTGCATCATTGGTGCCAATGCTTTAATTCCTGAAGGGAAAGTGATTCCTGACAATTCTGTGGTGATGGGTTCACCTGGAAAAATCGTGAAGACTTTAGATCAGGCAGCGGAAGTCAAATTAAAAATGAGTGCCATGCACTACGCAGAACATTTCAAGAATTTTCAGCATTTAGAGTCTGTTGAACTTTAATTTCTAAAGGATAGGTTTAGCCAAGTATAGACTTGGCTTTTTTGTATCCTGCGAATGGAAAATCTCGCCTAGCACGCATGAGTGGAGTATCATATCCGACGTTTTTATATGTAAATGAATTAAGGTTGTGCATGAAATTGCTGGCATTGGAAACTGCCAATGAGCAGTGTTCCGTTTCTATTGTAGATGACACTCAAGAATTATTTTTTCAATTAGATGCACGAGCAAAAGCACAAACGCAAACGATTCTCCCAATGATCGAACAAGCTTTTAACCAGCTTGATTTGTCTGCTGTTGACTTAACTGCAATTGCATTTAGCCGTGGTCCCGGTTCGTTTAGTGGAGTGCGCATTAATGCGGCGGTCACTCAGGCCTTGGCATGGGCAAACGATTTGCCGGTAGTTCCAGTTTCAAGCTTACAGGCCTTAGCGCAGGCAGCCTATCGTGTAGCGGGTCTACGCTCAGTCACTGCGGTGCTGGATGCCCGCATGAACGAAGTTTATATTGCCAGTTTTGAGCTAGATCAGCACGGCATTATGCAGGCTGTGGATACAGAGCAACTGTTAAATTATAGTGCTGCCAATCAGGCCATCAGATTTGAACTTGTCGGTTCAGGTTCAGCTTTAATTCAGCCTGAAGCTATAGAATTCAAAGAGATTGTTGCCACAGCACAAGATATTGCACAAATTGCACGTATTGCTGCATTGCAGCAGCAGTGGGTTGCGGCTGAAGAAGCACTACCAGTATATTTGCGTGATAATGCGTGGAAAAAAATTCCAGAACAAATTAAAGCAACTTAAGGTTAGATATGGATCTTTTATTATTATTTAAAGCGGCCATCATGGGCTTGGTAGAGGGGATTACTGAATTTCTACCGATTTCAAGTACCGGGCATTTAATCTTAGCAGGTCAGCTTTTAGATTTCTGGACCATTGAAAAAAGAGATATGTTTGCGGTTGCAGTGCAGATTGGTGCAATTGCAGCGGTGATTTACGAGTACTGGGGCAAACTTTGGGGCGCTTTAATCGGTGGGTTAAAAGGTCAAGAACAGGGCCGCCGTTTAAGTATTAACTTAATTATTGCTTCAATTCCAATCATCATTATCGGCTTAACGTTTGGCGATATCATCAAGGCGTACCTGTTTAATGCGATTACTGTCGCGATTGCCTTAATTGTGGGTGGTTTTATTATTTTATGGGCTGAACGCCGTCCGCATAGCATTGAAACTCAAGAAGTGGATGACTTGACATACAAGCAAGCGACTTTAATTGGTTTGATTCAATGTTTAGCCTTATTCCCAGGGACTTCACGTTCAGGCTCAACCATTATCGGATCTTTATTTTTAGGTGTATCACGTAAAGCAGCAGCAGAATTTTCCTTCTTTCTGGGTATTCCTGTATTAATGGGTGCTGGTTTACTAGATATGTACAAAATGAGGGCTGATTTGCATAGCAATGATATGGCTGTTCTAGCTGTGGGTATTATTGTGGCATTTATTTCTGCACTTATCGTGATTCGTGCATTAATCCGCTATGTATCGAAACATGATTTCACTGCATTTGCGTACTACCGCATAGGTTTTGGTCTGTTTATTTTGGCAACTTGGTGGACAGGCTGGGTTTCTTGGTAATGCATTTGTTTACAGAAGCTCAGTTTCAAGCACAAGCACAGCAGTATTCTGCTGTGCTTTCTTCGCGTGGAGTCACTGTAAATGTTGAGACCATTGAAAAGCTGAATGCCCGATTTCTGCGTTTAAATCCTGAACTGGCTTTATGTGCAGACGAGTCGGGTCTGTGGTTGTGTGCCAATGGCATGAAGATGCAGCCTGATTGGCAAGCTGAAGTACCGCGTTTAAAACGTTCCTCGTTAAAATCTGAAATGATTGCACGCGCCTGTAATCTGGGTGAAAAGCCTACATTAATTGATGCGACTGCCGGTTTAGGTCATGACAGTTTGTTAATGGCACATTTGGGTGCTGAAGTTACCTTGGTTGAACGGCATCCAGTCCTGTTTACCTTACTGGAAGACAGTAAAAACCATGCGCAAAATGATGCTTTTCTCAGTTCAGTAGTGTCACGAATTCATCTGGTTTTTTCTGATTCTGCCGATTATTTAAGGCAGCAGGCTGAGCAGCAGAATGTGGTGGATGTGGTTTATCTTGATCCGATGTTTCCACAGCGCGATCAGAATCAGCAAGCCATTAAAAAACAGGCACAAGTTAAAAAGCAGATGCAATTGTTACATCTGTTATTGCCTGAACATGGAGAAATGGATCTGGGCGATAATCTGTTAACTTTGGCACAAAAAGTGGCAAAACGTGTAGTGGTGAAGCGGCCACGTCTGGCTGTCTATTTGGCTAACCTAGAACCAGATCATCAATGGCAGGGAGATGCCTGTCGTTTTGATGCATATTTTCAGCATCATTTTCCCGAGTAGTTTGGTAATTGTTTCAATAATGTGCATTAATTTGTTATATAGTCCCAAAGCAGCATTGATAAAAATTCCATCAAGCATAAACTTAGAGTGTAAACTCGCGAGCTAAAGCCCCCCGAAAATCTTATGATCGACTTTAAACCCTCCATCAATTTTTGGCATGATTTTAAGAGCAACCAAACTGCCGGGATGTGGCTTTTTTTGGGTTCGCGCCGATCTTTGCAAATTGTTCGACCATCCATTCTGCAACTGATTTTTTGGGGAATTTTAGGCGGCAGTGCCAACAGTTTATTCAGTTGGCTCAGTGCAGATGAGATCGGGCAGTTTAACTCACAGGGCCTGATCAGTTATGCTTTATGGCCTTTTATCGCGTTGATTGTCGGTATTTTCCTGTCGCAGCGGATTAATAATCTTCGTCTTATGCTGGTACCGGCCTTGCTGTGGCTGGTACTGGATACTCATATTGCCTTATTACAAAGCTTGATCCAGTATCTGGGCTATATTGATGTATTGCCCTACATGTTCTATGACTATTTGCCGACCATCTTCATGGTGCTGTTTGTCTGGCAAAGTCTGGCGGTAGTATGGGTGTTTTCACGTGAATTAAAATGGCCGTGGTGGGAGCGGGCATTGATCGTTGCCGCGACACTTTTCACCCTTGTGGTGTGGCAAATGTCGGTTAAAAACCAGCCGATCTGGAAAGTGGAAGAAACCCCGCCAAGCTTTGCTGAAGATGCCTTTTATGCGCAAAGCCGGATCTTGAACAAGTCGCTGGAATCTATCCAATATGGTGAGTTTGCCCAGTCACACTGGTATTTTCTTGGGGTCGCAGGTGCAGGCTATCAAGATGTTTTTAAGTCTGAAGTAGAACGGATTAAAGAACAATTTGATACGCGCTTCGGTACCTTTGGCCGTTCAATGGTTTTGGTTAATAATCCGGAAACCCGAACCCAGATACCCATTGCTTCGCGTACCAGTATGGAGATGGCATTACGCCGTATTGGCCAGCAAATGAATAAAGAAAGTGATGTGTTATTTTTATACATGACTTCGCACGGTTTGCCGAATGAATTTGAAATGGAAAATGCACCGATCGATCTGAATGATGTCGATCCCAAATGGCTCAGAGATACCTTGGATAAGTCTGGCATTCGCTGGCGGGTGATTGTGATTTCGGCCTGTTATTCAGGTAGTTTTGTCCCGGCCTTACAAGATGATAATACTTTAATTATTACCGCATCTGCGGCGGACCGTTCTTCTTTTGGCTGTTCTAACGAAGCCGATTATACCTATTTCGGACGAGCCTTTTTTGATCAGGCCATGCGCGAGCAGATGTCTATAGAAGGCGCTTTTGAGCAGACCAAAAAAACCGTGGCACAATGGGAAACAGCGCAAGGATTTGAAGCTTCTGAACCGCAATGGTCGATTGGCAAAAATATGGAATTTATGCTGCCGCAATTAGAGCAGCGCCTGTTTCCAGCAGACCTGAAAACAGAAATCAAGACAGAAACCCCACAATTAAGCGTGGCAGCACAATAAGGACAAGAACAATGGAACTTATCCAGCAGAATCGATGTTTTGAGGGTGAACAGCGAATTTATAGCCTGAATTCCAAGGTATTGAACGGGGAATCCAGATTTGGTATTTTCTTGCCGCCGCAAGCCTTAAGCGGGCAGGCTTGTCCGGTACTGTTTTATCTGGCGGGTCTGACCTGTACTGAAGAAACCTTTAGCATCAAGGCACATGCACAACGTTTGGCAGCCCAGCTAGGTTTTATCCTGATTAGTCCGGATACCTCACCGCGAGGTGAACAGGTCGCAGCTGGAGATTCCTGGGACATTGGTCTGGGTGCCGGATTTTATATTAATGCTACTCAGGCACCCTGGGCTGAGCATTATCAAATGGAAAGCTTCATCGCTGAAGAGCTTTATGATGTAGTCATCGAGGAATTTCCGGTTCAGGCACATGCAGTCGGGATTTTTGGCCATTCCATGGGCGGACATGGTGCACTTACACTGGCCTTTAAATATCCAGAAAAATTTAAATCAGTCTCTGCTTTTGCGCCTATTTGTGCACCGAGCGAATGTCCATGGGGTGAAAAGGCATTTTCACATTATCTAGGTGCAGATCAGGCAGAATGGAAAAAGCATGATGCAACAGCTCTGGTTCAGTCTAAGGGCGCATTGTTTAATGAAATTCTGATTGATCAAGGATTGAATGATCAATTCTATACACAACTGAATCCGGCATTATTCAAGCAAGCCTGTGCCGAGGCAGGACAGTCACTGACCTTGCGTGAACACGCTGGCTATGACCACGGGTATTATTTTATTCAGACCTTTATGGATGACCATCTGCAGTTTCATGCGGTACAACTTGAAGCCTGATCGTTCATTCAAAAAGGGGGGAATTCAATTCTCCCTTACTTATTGATGCTGCCATGTTGCAGTAAATTCTTGCTGTGCCATTCGGCTTAAATGATCCAGAACCACTGTTTCCAGTTTGCTTAAGTCTTCTAATGGACTGTCAATTGAAACCAACAATACTGCTGATTGTGGCGTCAGCTTAACCGTCGCATCTGGCATAAAAATACTGAAACTGTCTTCAGTTTCAGAAACTTCAAATCTATGTTTCCAATGATTGAGTAAACGTTTGGCGATACGGGCTGCTTCTGATGTGATAATTTGTGTATTACTTTTCATTCTTATTTACCTTGTGTGCTTAGGTCAAAATAACAAATTAAAGAAATCGCTAAAGTTAAAAAAATAGAACGTACCGTTGCAGATTTGGAATGCCGAATAAACAGCGCTACATAAGGATTGAATCACAGAAGTCCAGTTCAATTTGTTATAATGTGAAAAATCAATTCAAATGCATAGCCAGGTTCTCCCATGTCCAAGCCATATTTAATTGCACCTTCCATTTTATCTGCCGATTTTGCCCGCTTGGGTGAAGAAGTTGAAAATGTGCTTGCTGCAGGTGCAGATGTTGTACATTTTGATGTGATGGATAACCATTATGTGCCTAACCTGACTTTTGGTGCTGGAGTATGTAAGGCATTAAAAAAATACGGTATTCAGGCGCCGATTGATGTGCATCTTATGGTGTCACCGGTAGACCGCATGATTGGTGATTTTCTGGAAGCCGGTGCTGACATTATTACTTTCCACCCGGAAGCTACAGATCATATTGACCGTTCTTTACAGTTAATTAAATCGGGTGGTGCCAAAGCGGGTCTAGTGTTTAATCCGGCCACGCCATTGCATTACTTGGACTATGTATTGGACAAAGTCGATCAGGTTTTGTTGATGAGTGTTAACCCGGGCTTTGGCGGTCAGAAATTTATTCCCATGACTTTGGATAAACTTCGTCAGGCACGCAAGATCATTGATGCCTCTGGCCGTGACATCCGTTTAGAAGTTGATGGTGGCGTGACTCCAGCCAATATTCGCGAAATTGCCGAAGCAGGCGCAGATATGTTTGTTGCTGGTTCGGCTATTTTTGGCAAACCGGATTATAAAGCTGTGATTGATGAAATGCGTTCAGAACTGGCAAAAGTAACTTCAGTTAATCTTTAATAATCTACAATTAATTATTGCTAAGTTGTGGATAACTTTATGGATAACCATATGGATATCTGTGTAGATAACTATATGGATAACTTGATTAGTTTATAAACAATTGTAGATCAATAGCTTAATAATTAGACGTTAAATGTATAAAAAGGACTCAAATGAGTCCTTTTTTAGCTTGTTAAGCTATTAAAAAATATGATGCTTTATTCATCTATGCTTAAAAATACCACTGTTTAAAAAATAACTTTATTGTTTAAGTTGGCATTATTCAACCGGACTTGATACTGTTTAGCATAAATTTAAAAATTGTGTATAACTTAGATCTTGGTTATGCTGGTAGACTGAAATCAAAAGAACATGATTTATCTTTTGTTGTGCATCGGCTAAGGACAATACTGTGCTCACTTTATTACGCAAACAGGCTTGGTTTGTGTTCCTGATGGTTTTTGCCATCGGGTGGAGTAATGCTGTCTTGGCATTTGAACAGCCGATGCATCAGCAAATGATGAGTGAATTGACGGCTCAACATGAAGATAAAATGTCCATGACGACCATGTCAGGTTGCCATGATTCACTCAAAACTCAACCGCACATGCAGCAGCATCCTGTCGAACAGGTAGACGTGTCCCATGATCTGGATTGTCATCAGGGCATGAGTGATCAACAGCAGCATTTCAGCTGTAATGATTGCCTGCAGTTGCATTGCCAGAGTCTCAGTCTCTGGCTGGATTCTCAAGCACACCCTCTGGTGCATGTGCAAGCCATTCAAGAACATCCACAGCTGAATTTTGCTTATTCCGCCCAGCATTTAAGCGGTTTCTGGCAGCAGATTTTACGTCCCCCAAAAGCTTGACCGTGATTTAAAAAAACTATTTATTTTTAAATTATAGGTTCAGTCATGTCTATACAATTAAGTCAAAGCCTCGTGATTGGGGTGTGTTTAGTGTCATCGTCGTGGGCGTTTGCCGCAGTCAAAGAATATCATCTCAACATTGATGAACAGAGAGTGAATATCATTGGAAAGTCCTTAAAACGGATTACCGTAAATGGTCAATTTCCTGCGCCCCTTCTGGAATTTGAAGAAGGTGATGATGCTGTGATTCATGTGCATAACAATATGAAAAACAAGGATAGCTCCATTCACTGGCATGGTTTATTGTTGCCAGGATTGATGGATGGCGTACCGGGTTTTAACCAGTTTAAAGGGATTAAACCGCAAGCTGATTTTGTCTATCGTTTCAAGGTGCGGCAAAACGGCACCTATTGGTATCACGCGCATTCCAAAGGACAGGAACAGGATGGTTTATATGGCGCCCTGGTGATTTATCCTCAAGGGAAAAAGCCGCTAGCAGCGCATGAACAGGCTGATCGTGATTATGTGGTGATGCTGTCCGACTTTCATCAGTCGGGCAGTGCACAGATTTTAAAGAATCTGAAAAAGTCTGCAGAGTATTATCAAAATAGGCGTGAAACTGTGGCCGACGTGTTGAAGCAAGTGCAGCGCGATGGACTCAAAAGTACCTGGCAAGACCGTACCATGTGGAACCAGATGCGCATGCTGAAAACCGATTTGTCTGATGTCACCGGTTATACCTTCCTGATCAATGGTAAAACGCCTGAACAAAACTGGACCGGCATGTTTAAGCCGAATGAAAAAGTCCGTTTACGTTTTATCAATGCTTCAGCCATGACCTTTTATGGTGTGCGTATTCCAGACTTGAAGATGACTGTGGTGAGCGCCGATGGCCAGCCGGTTCAACCGGTGCCTGTAGATGAGTTTCGCATTGGCAATGCAGAAACTTATGACGTGATTGTTGAGCCGAAAGCCAATCATTATCAAATTGAAGCCGAATCGATTGACCGGAGCGGGTTTGCGATTGGGACACTGCATAATGAAAATTCTCCAGTGACGCATGCGATTCACATGCCTAAGCCGCGTCCACGTGCATTACTGACGATGGAAGATATGGGACACGGTTCTTCATCCAGTGATCATGCCAACCATGCCCAGATGGATGGTCATCAGAGTGGTACAAATCCAGCCAGTGCAGATCCACATAGTCCAGGCGCAATGAAGCATCAAATGATGGATCATTCAAAGATGGATCATTCGTCAATGAAACATGACATGGCTACAATGGATCATCAGACCATGGATCATACTCAAATGAATCATGCTGTCATGCAGAAGCATTCGCAACATGCGACTCTGCCATCCGCACAGCCTGAGTCTGATCAGCAGCACGAGCAAAGCCATGCAACGCATCGTACAGCACAACCCGCTTCAGATAATAAGGCGCCCGTGGTTTATGGCTGGGCCAATGCATCCACACCAGCTGGACATAAGGTACTGCAATATGCCGATTTGAAATCATTAACTCCACAGCCCGATACCCGTCCGGCAGAGAGAGAGCTGGAAGTGCGTTTGGGCGGCAACATGGAGCGTTATATCTGGACTATCAATGGCAAGAAATTTACTGAAGTTGAACCGTTACAGGTGAAATATGGCGAACGTATCCGCCTGAAATTTATTAATGACAGCATGATGGCACATCCGATGCATCTGCATGGCATGTTTATGCAGCTGGAAAATGGTCAAAGTAGCCAAGATTTGCCCAATAAACATACCCTGATTGTGCCGCCGGGTAAAACGGTCACGGCCTTGCTGACTGCCGATGAAGTAGGCGAATGGGCGATTCATTGCCATCTGCTCTATCACATGTCATCGGGCATGATGAGTAAACTGGTGGTGGCCAATGTGGATGGACATAAAATGCTAGCTTCACCTGCTACGCCGGCTCAAGTTGAGCAAGGAGACTCACATGCGCATCATTAATCACTTTGCAATGACCACATTGAGTGTCTCATTCCTGTTGCTATCTGGACCAAGTTTTGCACAGCTAAGTCATCAAACCATGTCGATGGCGGAAGTGCAGACCCTAGAATCGGATAAAGTGCCAGCCAACCATTCGCAGCATCATGTCGTATCAACTACAGCCCAAACACCTGTTGAAGCAAAACAGGCACCATCTGTACAGGATGAAAATACGAACGCAAACGATGCTGCATCTGCCGAGCATATCAAAGAGCATGGCGGGCAGATTTATCAGCAAACCACTGTGGAAAGTAAATGGCTGCGCAATGACCATGGCGAAGGGGTGTTAAAATCGGAACTGGAAACCCGAATCGGGACGGATGAAAATAAAATCTTCATCAAGCTGCATGCCGATGATGCTGAATCACAGCAAGCGGAATATGAGACCAAAGTGTTGTACAGTCGCAATGTTGCCGATTTCTGGGATGTACAGGCCGGTCTACGCTATCGCAATGACCAGAATCGAGAAGTCGATCAGGATCAGGTCGATGCCGTTATTGGGGTGCATGGATTGGCACCGTATTTCTTTGAAACCAATGCTTATTTATATGTGGGTCAGGACAATCAAACGTCTTTGAGTCTGGAAACGGAACGTGATTTGCTGCTGACCCAAAAACTGATTCTAAAGCCTTATCTGGATCTGAATGTGGTGTTGAGTGATGACTCCAGCTATGCGCAAAAAACCGGTTTAAGTACCGCACAATTGGGGCTGGAAACCCGTTATGAAATCAATAAAAAGGTCATGCCTTTTGTGGATCTTAGCTATAGTTATCGTCAGGGCAATGAGGAAACGGTTTGGCAGCAGCAATCATCTTCTGAAAATGAGTGGCTTTATGGTGCAGGAATCCGTTTTAAATTTTAGTCCTATTTAGATGATTCAGAAAATACGATTGGTTTGTGCCAATCGTATTTTTATTTGCATTTTTAAAGTGAGCAATTGATCAAAAAATGTAAAATATGGTTCTATTTAGCTCAATCATTATATAATTATCAGATAAGTTGCAGGAGGAACGACCTCCCTTGATGCAATACAAATCAGTATTGCACCGAGAAAATTCGTCAGGACGACCTGACTCTAATCAAATGGAGCATCGTCGTCATGGCTTGGGTCATTCTGGTTTTAGCGGGTCTTTTTGAAATTGTCTGGGCCTATGCCATGAAACTTTCAGAAGGTTTCACCCGTCTCACACCGAGTATTATTACCCTGGTTTTTATGGTGTTAAGTTTTGCCTTATTAGCTTATGCCATGCGCACTTTACCACTGGGTACGGCTTATACCATCTGGACTGGGATTGGAGCAGTCGGTTCTTTTCTGGTCGGTGTTTTTATTTTGGGTGAGCCTGCATCAGCCATGCGTATGCTCGCTGCGGTACTGATTATTTCTGGATTAGTGTTGATGAAACTGTCATCATCCTAACTATCTCGCTTATTTATTGCACTACTATTGCACTACAGGAGAAGACAATGAAACTGGCTTTTATGGAAATGGCTTCTCCTGTGGGCACTTTAAAACTGGTTGCCAATGACACGGCTTTGGTGGCAGTACTTTGGGAAAATGAAAATCCCAAACGGCTACGTTTAGCTGAATTGATCGAACAGGTTAATCATCCTATTTTGTTGGAAACTCAAAAGCAGTTAAATGAATATTTTGCTGGAAAAAGACAGCAATTCGATTTGCCCTTAGATTTTGAAGGAACTGAATTTCAGCAGAAAGTCTGGCAAGCCTTACTCACCATACCATTTGGTCAAACCCGCAGTTACCGAGATATTGCCCAGCAAGTCGGTAACGTCAAAGCGGTACGTGCAGTGGGTGCAGCCAATGGCAAAAACCCGATTTCGATTATCGCGCCGTGCCATCGCGTAGTAGGTGCAAACGGAAAACTGGTGGGTTTTGCCGGTGGACTGGAGAACAAAGAAATTTTATTGAAACTTGAATCTTCACTAATTTAATAAGTTTATGTTATTGTTATTAAAAATATAATATGAACTTCATTGAATGAACATTTCTCAAATTTTTATACCACTTTTTTCACAGTTGTGGTGGATCATTTTATTATTTGCTGCCGCTGTTCTTTTTAAGATATTTAAACCTTTTTTGAAAGGAAAAGTTGGGGAATTAGCGGTAGCTGTACACGTCAAACTCTATTTGAAAGACCAGCGTTATATTTTATTAAATGATTGTACTTTGCCAGATGAACAGGCAGGAACGACCCAAATAGACCATATTCTGTTAAGTCCCTATGGCATCTTTATTATCGAGACCAAAAATTATACGGGTTGGATTTTTGGTGGTGAACGTCAAAAAATGTGGACACAAAAGATTTATAAAAAAAGCTATAAATTTCAAAACCCCTTACATCAGAATTATAAACACACGAAAGTGCTGGAAGATGTGTTGTCCGATATTATTGAACCGCAACATTTGCATTCGGTGATTGTATTTATGCCAGAAAGTGAATTTAAAACTGCCATGCCAAGTAATGTGTTTCGTGGCGCGGCATGGACTGATTATGTTAGAGGTTTTCAGGACGAAGTGATTCCTGCGATGAAATTGAAACGGATTCAATTACGGATTGAAAAAGAAGTTTTAGAGAAATCCTGGAAAACCAATCGCCTACATGTAGCAAACTTAAAACAGCGTAAACAGGGAACTTGATCGAAAAAAGCCTTTGCATATGCAAAGGCTTTTATTTTTTAGTGCTGTAGTTGATTCAACTTTTCAATGATTTCAGTCAAAGCTTTAATCCTTTTGACCTCGTTCCACAATTCTTTGGCTTCTGGATAATGCTTGGACATCATGCCGAGCCACTGTTTATAACGTCCCACCATATTAATTTCTTTTTTATAGGGACCACTTAAAAAGCGGCTTTGCAAAGCCAATAGCTCGTCCCAGGTAATCATAGGATCATCTTGATTTTGGCGGATACATTGCGTGATATCCGGTGTGGTTACTGCAGCCCGACCAATCATTAAATCTTCACAACCGGATTCAAGCTGACATTGCTTGGCATCTGCATTGGTCCAGATTTCACCATTGGCAATGACATTAATTTTTAGTGCTTCACGAATCGGTTGCAATTGATCCCAGAACGCTGGCGGAGTATAACCTTCTGCTTTGGTGCGTGCATGCACAGTGACCCAGGCTGCTCCCGCATCTTCAATGGCATGGGCATTTTCCAGAGTATAGTTACGGTCCATATAGCCTAGGCGCATTTTGGCTGAAACTGGAATATGACTGGGTACAGCATCCCGAACGGCTTTGACCAGCAGATGTACCACTTCGGGTTCATCCAGCAGCACTGAACCGCCACGGTGACGATTAACCGTTTTTGCAGGGCAACCGAAATTCATATCAATCGCAGGAGCCCCCAGTTCCACTGCACGAATGGCATTGGCTGCCAGCATTTCAGGATTATTTCCTAAAAACTGTACATGCACAGGTGTGCCAGCAGTGGTTTTACCATCATTGAGGAGTTCTGGGCAGTAGCTATGATAAATGTGTTCAGGCAGAACGGAATCCGTGATACGAATGAACTCGGTTACACACCAGTCAAAGCTGCCCACAGACGTGAGTACATCACGCATAATGGGGTCTGTTAAGCCTTCCATGGGTGCAAGGATGAGTTTCACAGTGAGGTTTACCCGTTAAATTTGAAAAACGGTGTTATACGTTTTTTTATGTGGGTTGTCTAGGTAAAGGGCTTTGAAATATTGTAGTGTGAGATAGGTCTTAAGCCTTATATTTCGTATTGTTATTCCTAAGTAGAAATGTCCTGTTTTAAACTGCAAGAGTCAAAAACAGGATTTAAATCTCTTTGTTAGACATAGTGATCAGCATCTCAAATGCATATTCAATCCATGATGTTGATGTATATCATAGACTATACATTTTAATTGGTAAGAATACAGATACTTTAAATGGTTTCTAACATTTGCATTTCGCATAAGTGCCACTCTGTTAAATAGATTTAACCTTCAGTCAATTTATTACTTGGTTCTGATTAAACCTAAGCCATATAGAGGCCACTTATTATTAGTTTTAATATTATTTACAACAGTAGCAACCAAAACTAAAGCTATAGATCCTAATAACACAGGAAAAACCAAGAAACTCCATTCATAGTTGATGGAATTTGCTGTTAAAAGTATCACTAATGGATTAGCTCCCGCTGGGGGATGTACACATTTAAAAACTTGCATTAAGGCAATTGCACAGCCTACAGATAAAGCTATAGTCAAAATAGAATCAGGGAAAAACTTAAGGAAAAATAAGCCGATAAAAGCTGAAATGAAATGACCAAATATAACATTTCTAGGTTGTGCCAATGGTGACTGTGAAAC
Organism: Acinetobacter sp. NS-4; assembly: GCF_037402435.1. Lineage (NCBI taxonomy): Bacteria > Pseudomonadati > Pseudomonadota > Gammaproteobacteria > Moraxellales > Moraxellaceae > Acinetobacter > Acinetobacter sp. NS-4. Next base: position 32,334 of record NZ_JBBEUE010000004.1, read on the forward strand.
AGCATACAGAATTACACAAGTAGCGCCAAAAGGAGCCATGATGTAGAGATTACCTGTTAATTTAGTAAGCAAAAGTAGAAGAAAGATGCTGATCGTTCCTCCAAATAAACTTCTAAAAACTTCATGCCTTTTGGGAAATGCAGCTAATTTTTCCTTTCCTTCAAAAATCGAAAACATGTCTATCCCTCTTTCAAAATATTGTTTTCAAACCATAATATAGATAAAATAAAAAATAGTACAGATCTGTACTATTTTTTAGGATGCGACAAATGTCAAAATCAGCATTAAAAATTTTAGATACAGCAGAAAGACTATTTAATCAAAATAGCTTTGTTGGCGTCGGGGTAGATCTAATTCGAGATGAATCTGGTTGTTCTAAAACCACTATGTACACTTACTACAAAAATAAAAATCAGTTGGTTCAGTCGGTTCTTAGAGCTCGTGATGAAAAATTTAAAGAGAGCTTATTCAAATACATTGGAACGGCAGAAGGTATTTGTGCAATTAATAAAATTTTTGATTGGCATATGGAATGGTTTCAACAAGAATCTTTCAAAGGGTGCTTATTTGTTAGAGCTGTAGCTGAGTCTGGTCAAAATGAAAAAGATATAATTTCCGTTTCTAAAAAGCATAAGCAGTGGATAAAAGATTTAGTATCGAAAAATTGCCTATTAGCAGATCATCAAGATTTGTCTGAGCTAATTTATACTTTAATAGAAGGGTTAATTAGTAGATTTTTAGTAGATGGATTTGATCCTAATGTTGCTACTACTCTGAAGAAAAATATTAATAATTTATTTGATCGATGATTAAGATTTTCTAAAATTAACATATACAAGTTATACGAAACCATCAATTTATTATTTTTAATCAATGATATATCGTGTGAAAAAAAAGGTCCAAACCATAAGGGGTGGGCCTTTTTAATAATTTATCATGTTCCACGCTTTTAATTAGGCAAACTGAACAAAAGAATTTTACTTGCCCAAAATCATTTCCAGTACAAACTTGGAACCAATAAAACCCACTGCCAATAAGAAGAAACCAATCAAAGTAAAGCGAATGGCTTTCTGACCGCGCCAGCCAAACTGGTAATGGCCAATCAACAGGAAGCCATAAACAAACCAGGAAATAATACTAAACGCCGTTTTATGCGCCAAATGCTGTGCAAAGAAATTTTCAATGGTAAAGAAACCAAAACCAAGCGCTAAAGTCAGCAAGATAAAACCGGTAATGATTAAATCAAACAGTAAGGATTCCATCGCCTGGAATGAAGGTAATAAATTAACCCATAGTCTTTTGGTTTTATTTTTTAATTCCCGGTCTTGAAACCACAAAATCACGGCTTGAATGGTGGCCATCAACAGAACCGCATAGGCGGATAAAGACAAAATAATATGAATGTCTAGGCCCAAAGAATGCTGTTCAATCACCTGATTGGTCTTGCTTAAGGTAAAACCTAAAATGAGACCGATTGCAGCAACAGGAATACCCAGTAAATTCAGTGCCAAAATGGGACGAAAGGTACTGAACAGCAGGCTAAGCAGCAGCATCAGACCAGAGGTAAATGACATTAATACAAAAACATCATAATTGATGCCTAAAGGGGTCAGCATATCGCTATACAGCACAGCCCCGTGCAACATTACCCCTAAACCCAGTACCAGCCCAATAAGCCAATGGTTTGGATCACGTTTTGACATTAAGTGGATAAACAGATACCAGAAAGATGAGGTATAAGCGATTAATGCTAAGATCGTGTAAACCAAGGGCAGGCTAATCATGTCAAACCTTTTTCAGGATGATGAATATTCATTTATATAAATTCGATGCGAACTACAGTATCCTATAGCATTCTATGCATAAATTTTCTATTTTAAGAAACAATTTTTTGCTCACGGCTATTTTAAGCGGAATTTGCAATGTTTGATACCTTAACAGAACGACTCACGCAGAGTTTAAGAAATGTTACTGGCTCAGGGCAGCTAACCGAAGACAATATTAAAGATACGTTACGTGAAGTGCGTATGGCACTTCTTGAAGCCGATGTGGCGTTACCTGTAACTCGTGAGTTCATCGCGAAAGTTAAGGAAGAGGCATTGGGCCAAGAAGTGATGACTCAGTTATCACCGGGCCAGGCGTTCGTCAAAATTGTACATGACGAACTGACCAAAATGATGGGCGAGGCCAATGAAAGCCTAGACCTTGCTGCAAAACCTCCTGTAGTTGTACTTCTTGCTGGTTTGCAAGGTGCAGGTAAAACCACGACTGCAGCAAAACTTGCTCGATTCTTACAAGAGCGTCAAAAGAAAAAAGTCGCAATGGTGTCTGCCGACGTTTACCGTCCTGCAGCGATTAAACAGCTACAAACCGTTGCGGGTGAAGTTGGCGCGATTTTCTTTGAATCTAGCGCCGATGAAAAACCAATTACTATTGCCACTCGTGCCATTGAGCAAGCTAAAATCCAGTTTGCTGATGTGCTGATTGTCGATACCGCAGGTCGTTTGCATGTCGATGACGACATGATGGACGAAATTAAAGAGCTTCATGCAGCCATCAAGCCAACTGAAACCCTGTTCGTGGTCGATGCCATGACCGGTCAGGATGCTGCAAATACTGCCAAAGCCTTTAATGATGCCTTGCCTTTAACAGGTGTGATCCTCACCAAGACTGATGGTGATGCACGCGGTGGTGCAGCGCTTTCTGTACGCGCCATTACCGGCAAGCCAATCAAATTCCTGGGTATGGGTGAAAAACTCGATGCGCTTGAGCCATTCCATCCTGAGCGTATTGCACAGCGTATCTTGGGTATGGGTGACGTACTTTCTTTGGTCGAAGAAGTTGAACGTAAAATCGACAAAGAAAAAGCCGAAAAAATGGCGAAAAAATTGCAAAAAGGCGGCAGCTTCAACTTTGAAGATATGCTGATGCAATTTGAACAAATGAACAAAATGGGCGGCATGATGGGCTTTCTGGATAAACTTCCAGGCATGAGCAACTCAGGTATTCAAGATGCGATTGCGCAAGCGAACCCTGAAAAGCAAGTGAAAAAAATGGAAGCGATTATCCAGTCGATGACCATTAAAGAACGCCGTAACCCAGACCTGATGAACCCGAGCCGTAAAAAACGTATCGCAGCGGGTTGTGGTATGGAAGTTGTTGAAGTCAATAAACTGATTAAACAACATGCACAAATGGCTAAAATGATGAAGAAATTTGCCAATCCGTCGGGTATGGCAAAAATGATGAAGTCATTGAGTGGCATGCAAAATAAATTTGGCGGTGGCGGCGGTATGGGACCATTGTTCGGTAATAACGATCAAAAGAAATAATCTTTTGAACACCAAAAAGACGCTTTAGGGCGTCTTTTTTATTGTTATTTCAATTTTTCAGTTCATTTTTTTACCAATCAGCTGGATTTTCTCATTCCATTTTGTAGCCCTTTGCTTAATAATTACGTGAAAACAATCACACTAAAACACATAATAAGAAGAAAACAGATGCCATCGATTCAAAAGAAAGTTTATATCGTGCATGGTGATCGTACCTCACCTAATGAACACTGGTTTCCATGGTTGAGCCAGCAGATACAGCATTCTGGGAATTTTGCCAGACGTTTAATATTGCCAGATGCCAATGCGCCTGATTTTCAGCTCTGGCAACAAGCGTTAAAGATGCAAATTCCTCAACTGGATCAGCAAAGTATTATTATTGCGCATAGCTTGGGGAGTCTGGCCAGCCTACATTTTTTATCGCAAGCCCAAGCCTTAAGTGAAACTCAAATTAAAGGTCTGATTCTGGTCGCTGGTTTTAAGGATAAATTGACTGCGCTCCCTGAACTGGATCCTTTTATTGAGCAAGCCAAACTCAATATGTCGATTTTACAAAAACAGATTTCCCGACGTTTTGTATTATTTTCTTGCAATGATCCCTTTGTTCCACCGCCGATGGCCGTACTGCTTGGGCATTATCTCAATGCGCAAATGCAGGAAGTGCAAGATGCGGGGCATTTTATGCGTCAAGATGGCTTTACTGAGTTTAAAGAGGTGTGGGAGATATTGAAGCCTATGTTGGCTAGCTAAAGGCTATGTTGGGTAGCTAAAGGCTATGAGGCTTAAGCTAAATTCTGAGAAAATATCAGGTTGATTGGACAGAGATAAAAAAATACCTACTCCAGTTCCGTTGAGATAAAAACATATAACAATTGAAACATCTTATTCAGGTTAGGCTGGTTACATCCTCAAAGAGTTCATGGATAAGGAACAATAACAATGGCTCAAGTGATTGTGATACATGGTTATACCGCAAGCCCGGAAGAAAACTGGTATCCGTGGTTTCAGCAGCTTGCGGCTCAACAACATTTTAGCCTGAAAATCCTGCATCTCGATCCTTCACCACGTCCGGAATTGTCGGTGTGGGAAGCGCAAATTGCTGAGCAGGCTGGCAGTCTGGATGAAAACAGTATCGTGATTGCCCATAGTCTGGGTTGTATTGCGGCACTGCATTATTTATCCCGACATTTAAAAACCCAACGTATCAAGCAGCTGATTCTGATTGCCGGTTTTAATGGGCGTCTGGGACGCTTAGATGAAGTGAATCCTTTTATTGACGCTGCCCGGATAGATTTTGAATTGCTAAAACGTCAGATCGAACATCGGGTAGTGATTTATTCAGAAGGGGATGATCGCGTCCAGCCCAAATTCAGCATCGAACAGGCCAAAAGTCTGGATACCGAACTGATTGCCGCCGAGCATCAGGGACATTTTATCGATTCCCAAGGTTGTACCGAACTGCCTGAAGTCTGGCACAGCATCCAACCCTATTTGATTCGGCAAGATCAGGCTTCAGTGAGCGAATAAATATAATTCTGCAAACCTTTGAGTAGCAGGTCAGGCTCAATTGCAGGCTGATATTGTGCAAGATATCTGGCAAATAATGGCGCATCACCACCCGTCAGAATCAGTTGGCTAGGATATTTATCCAGCACTTTTTCAATGGTACTGACCAGACTGAGCAGAATGCCATGGTGTACGGCATCGATGGTATTACGACCTGGGGTCAGTTCATCAAATGTTGCATCGGGAATCTTGATGCCTTTGGTATTTTGAATCAGCGAATCACGCTGTAAATACAGATTTGGCAGGATATAACCGCCCAAATGTTGCATGCCATCTGTCAGGTCAATGGTCAATGCGGTTCCACAACTGATCACGCAATATTTTTGCGCTGGATTATTGACTACGGCCAGCATTTGCAGCCAGCGGTCTATACCGAATTTAGTGGTATCTTCATAAGCACAGCGCAAACCGGCATATTCGGCATGTACTTTGGCAAAAGTCACCGGAATATTTAAAAACTTGAGAATTTTCTGGATACGGTCATTGTTCTTTTTATCCTGAACCGAAGACACCCCGACTTGTTGCAGACCTAGACTTTTAAAATGCTGGATTAAGCCTAATAGCAGCTCGGCAGGAGATTGCAGATGCAATTCTGCAGCATGTTCAATAATCTGCTCATTTTCAGTAATCCAGTATTTGAGTCGGGTATTGCCGATATCCAGCCATAAATTCTTCATTGCATTTCTCTACGCAGAGGGGTTCAGGCAGCGTAAACGCCCTTGATAAAACTGTTTTAATCCTTCATGGGTTTCAATACTGACCGAACCATCGTCCTGAATTCCCAAGAAGATACCCGAACATAGCCCTGAATGGTCTTCAAATTCAACCGCCTGATCTTTAAAAGCGGCATAGTGGTTAAAGCGTGCTGCCAGGTTATAGCAGTCATGATCAAACCATGCACTGGCTTGCTGGATGGCCATATACAATTCTGCAATCAGCTGAATACGGGAAATATCTTTTAATCCCAATTCACGCAACGAGGTTGCATGCTGGTCAATCTGTTGTTGTGGAACAGGTTCAAGATTGATACCGACCCCGACAATGACCTGATGCGGGGAAATCGGTTCAATCAAAATACCGCCCCATTTACCTTGGGAGCTATACAGATCATTTGGCCATTTCACTTGCAGTTCAAGCGGGATAAGGCTGGGCATTTGCAAAATATTCAGTGCAATTTCAAGCGCCAGTCGGCCGTCAATAGGTGTTTGTGTATTTAGCAAGGTACTCAAATAGATGTTGCCTTCAGGCGATACCCACTCTCGTTGACGCTGTCCACGACCTTGGGTTTGTCGGGTACTGCAAACCAGAACACTGTGTACGCCTTTGAGTGCAATTTCACGTACATCATCATTGGTCGAGGTGGTGACGGGTTTGAGTAACAAAACTTCAGGAAGATGATGGGCATCATCGAGGATTTTTTGCAGCTGTCGGGTCTCTAAATCCATTTAAATCTAAGCTAGTGGCATGTGAATAATGGAGTTAATCATATATGTATGGAGGGGTGCAATGGTAGCTGGTACTACAGGTCTTTGCGGAAGAGGGAGTAAAGCCTAAACGATGAAGCATGAATCAAGCTATGCGTGATTTTTATCTCATGCTCATTATGCTAAATAGGCTTATATTTTTCATATAAAACATGTCTTGCCAAAACATGATTTACAGGTAGTTGAGAGTGATTAAACTCTTTGACCTTGTGCATGCCCAATTTTTTCATCACCGTTTCAGAAGGCGTATTGACTGAAGCGGTAAAGGAAATCACTTCATTCAGCTTTAGCATATTAAAGGCATAATCTAAAACAGCTTGAGCGCCTTCGGTGGCATAGCCTTTTGCCAGAACTGTTTTGCTAAGCGCCAGGCGATTTCCATACAGGGAGAAAAATCGAATTGGGTCGGTTGGCTGCGTAAGCCAATGAATCCAATAAATTCATGCATCTGTTTTAATTCTATAGCCCCAAATCCCCATCCATTTTTATCAATAAAGCTTGTCACGCTATCAACAAAATTCAGGCTCTCCTCTGGGGTTAAACAACGGGGAAAATATTTCATTACGTCAGGATCTAATCCCATCTTGATGAAAGTTGCATGATCCCTTGCTTGCCATTGCCGAAGTATTAAGCGCTCAGTTTCTATCATGCGATCCATCCAACAGCAAAATGAAGAATAAATTTTAGCCTGTTTGTAATTCTGATCATACGGATAATCGAAATGTGGATGATTCAAGCCATACTTCTGAATTGCATGGTGAGCCATGAAATTCATGCTATAGATTAAAAAATGCAGAGGGTTTAAAAAACTTGAAAGGTAGGGGAATGAATGGAATACAAATCGTTGCTAATTTTTAAAAAACGATCCACTTCCTTATTCAAACTCGGTTTATCATAAAATAATGATGCATCATCAAAACCAGAATTGAGCCGGAAAGAACAGCTCTTTTAATGGATAGGATGATTATGCGTTAAATGGATGATGACAAGAAATACAATTCAATGATTTTACTAATTTTTTGGAAAAAACGGTAAAACTCATCTAATATCACGCTCTACTTGTATTTACGAATGGCTGGAAATGACCGAATGGAATTAATCATATATTTATTGATTGGTGCAATGGCGGGTTTTGCTGCTGGATTGTTTGGTGTCGGTGGCGGCCTGATTATTGTTCCCATCCTCTATATCGTCTTTACCCAGTTACATTATGATCCTTCGGTGATTATGCATTTGGCTCTGGGGACTTCCCTGGCCACCATTATTGTGACCTCTATTAGCTCCATTACAGCACATCATAAAAGAGGTGCAGTGATGTGGGACGTATTTCGCAATCTGGCTCCGGGTTTGGCATTCGGGGCATTTTTAGGGGCAGGCATTGCAGATTATCTGTCTGGTCAGGGCTTGCAATTGTTGATCGGCTTTTTTGCCATTTGGGTGGCTTACACCATGTTTAATGGCGCAAGCAAACCGGTTGACCCTAACCATCATTTACCTTCCAAAGGTATGCAAATCATGGTGGGTGCAGGAATCGGTGTTGCTTCTGCCATTTTTGGTATTGGTGGTGGCAGCCTGACCGTGCCGTATTTAAGCCGTCACGGCGTGGTGATCCAAAAAGCGGTGGCGACTTCGGCCGCAGGTGGCTTGCCGATTGCCATTGCCGGCGCTTTGGGCTTTATGTGGTTTGGTTCCAATACTGAGGCCAAAATACCGCATAGCATTGGCTATGTGCATATCTATGCTTTCATTGGTATTAGTATCATGAGTTTTATGACAGCGAAATTAGGCGCAAAAGTGGCGCATAAGTTATCGCCAGCCATGCTGAAAAGATGTTTTGCCTGTCTATTGGCAACTGTGGGTTTGTATTTTATTTATCAAGGTTTTTCGACCTTTTTTTAATTTTAAAAAGCGATATAAAAGAGATTAAAAAGTGTGCTATGTTTTTTGCATACACACTTGAGTATTGCTCATCCTGTTATTTTATAGGATGTGAATACTCAAAAAATGAAATTTATTTTTTAATTAAAATTAATAACTTATTGTGAGGTTAATCTAAGGATAGATGATAAAAGGGGAGAAACAGTTTTATTCTATTCTTTTATAACCAATTGATATTGGCTTTAACGACTTAAAAATTGTCTGACAATGTCATATTTTTTACAGTTAAAATTAAGTAAAAAAGCAAGTAACAATCAGGATTTATCCAAAGTTCTTTGGTTGCATCTTATAAAAACAAGATAGGAACAGTATGCAAGAACAAGAAAAGGACAGTTTGTCCGAGCAAATTGCCAGGCATATTAGTGAACAAATCATTCGCGGTGAACTGGTTGAGGGTGAGCGCATTCAAGAATTGCGAATTTCCTCGGAACTGGATGTCAGCCGCGGTTCGGTACGTGAAGCGCTACTGTTGCTGGAACGTACGCAGCTGATTGAAATTTACCCTCGCCGTGGTGCGATTGTCTCGGAAATGTCTGCTCAACAGGTACGTGCCTTGTTTGAGCTGTGTGCATTGCTCTGTGGTCAAATTGTGCAACGCATGGCCGAAACCTGGCGTAGCCATGAAGCCGAAAGAATTCAGGCCTTATTGGAACAATTGCAGGAAGAAACCCGTCAGGGGCATACCGAAAAATTCTATGACCTGATCTTTCAAGGCTTGGCTCGGCAACATGAAATGGTCGGCAATCCCTACTTAATGAAGGTCTATCAGGAACTGTTACCGTCACTGCGCCGCAGCTATTTTTTAACCTTAAATATCTCGCGTCGTGAGCTACAGGAATCATTTGATTTGTTTAAGTTGGTGACTGATGCAGTTTTGATCCGAAAATCACAACAAGCTACTTTATTTATGGACGATTTTTGTCGACACTTGCGCAACCTTGTGTTGGAATCTCTAACACGGATGAAACAAATCGAACTTGCATGGGCAAGACGTTCACGACGTTGATCAGGACATTATGCGTTTAAGCAGCTTAAAACTTTCCGGCTTTAAATCTTTTGCCGATAGTACGACTTTACATTTCAAGGCGAATCGTACCGCTGTGGTTGGACCCAATGGTTGTGGTAAATCGAATGTGATTGATGCCATACGTTGGGTGATGGGGGAATCCAGCGCGCGCCAGCTGCGTGGCGGCAGCATGCAGGATGTGATTTTTACCGGAACTGCGAAACGTAAACCTGTCGGGGTAGCCAGCGTAGAACTGCGTTTTGACAATACCTACGGCAAACTCGGCGGAGCCTACAATGCCTATAATGAACTGGCAGTACGTCGTCAGGTCAACCGTGATGGCAAGTCTGAATATTTCCTGAATGGCACCAAATGTCGTCGTCGTGATATTACCGATATTTTCTTGGGAACCGGTTTAGGTCCACGTTCCTACGCGATTATCGAACAGGGCATGATTAACCGTCTGGTCGATGCCAAACCTGAAGAAATGCGGGTGTTTATTGAAGAGGCTGCCGGTGTTTCACGCTATCAGGCACGCCGCCGTGAAACTTTATTGCATCTGGATCACACCACACAGAATTTATCGCGTCTGGAAGATATTGCTGCGGAATTGAAGTCGCAGCTGAAAACCCTAAAACGTCAGTCAGAAACAGCCATTCAATATAAAGAACTGGAAACCCAGATTCGCACCATCAAAGTGGAAGTGCTGTCTTTTCAATGTGAGCGAAGCAGCCGCTTACAGCAAGAATATACCCTTCAAATGAACGACTTGGGTGATAACTTTAAATTGGTGCGCTCTGAACTCACCACGCTGGAACATGACCTGACCGCAACCAGTGAGTTATTTCAGCGCCTGATTCAGCAGTCCACGCCACTGCAAAATGAGTGGCAACAGGCTGAAAAGAAACTCTCTGAACTGAAAATGACGCTGGAACAGAAGCAGTCCTTGTTCCAGCAAAATTCGACAACGTTAAGCCAGCTGGAACAGCAAAAATCACAGACCAAAGAGCGATTACAACTGATTGAACTGCGAATTGAAACTTTGCAAGCTCAGCATGAGCAGCAGACCGAACAGTTACAGCAGCAAGAAAGTCAGGGGCAGGATCAGAGCCAAAATCTGGGTGACTTGAAAGCGCAACAGCAACAGGTACAACAGCAATTTGAACTGGTCAAAACCCAGGTTGAAAAACAGCAGCAGCAAAAAATGCAGATGCTGGCGCAAAGTGAGCAGCTGGCCAAAAACATTGCCCGGATCGAGCAGCAAAAACAAACCCTGCAACAGCAAACAGCGCAGATTCAAAATCAGGATCAGCAAGATGACATTGAACAGCTGGAACATGAAAAAGTTCAACTTAGCCAGCAGATTGAGCAGTTAGAACACAATATTCAAACCCAGAAGCAAACTTTAGAACTTGCACAGACACAATACGCGCAGCAAAAAAATGATGCTGCAAGTTTGAAGTCAGCCATTCATGTGTTGCAATCGGAACAGAAAAATCTCGAACAGTTGCTGATTAAGCATAGTCCGAAAGTTCAGAATGATGCTGTACAGTTGATGCAAGTCTTGAAACTGAAAGATCAGGCCAAAGCACATGCCAATCTGATTGAAAAGTTTTTGGCAAAATGGCTTTCTGCACAAGTATTAGAGGCGAATGCTGGTTTTAGTGAGAGTATTGCCCGTCAGCTTAAAAGCAATAGTTCGCAAGATCGGATGCAGCTAGCTGGTTTACCGTGTTTAGCCGACTGGATTGAGTCACCGCAACATTCTATTTGGCAGCAGGTTGCTGTAGCAGACACGCTCACTCAAGCCTTGTCTTTGCAATCACAATTAAGCATGGGTCAGACTATCTTGAGTTTGGATGGCTATCATGTCGGTGCGGATTGGGTGATCGGTCTGTTTTATGACGAAGCAAGTCAAGCCGGGCAAGGGGCACTCAGCCATCGTATCCGTTTAGATGAAATTGAAACTGCACTGGCACAGCAGCTACCTCAGCTTGAAGCCGCGGAACAGCAATTGCCAGCCGTGTTACAACAGACTCAGAGCCTGCAAAAAAACCTTCAAGAGCAGCAAGAGCAGTTAAAACTACAGCAAAAGGCCTTGCAACAGCTTGATGTCAACATTGCGAAAATACAAAGCACGGTTCAGGCATTTTCAGTACAAAAGCAGCAATTGCAAAGTCAGTTACAACAACTGGATGAGCAGCTGGAAGAAGATGCCATGCAGAAAGATGATCTGGAAATTGATTTGCATGCCTTGAATCTGAAACTGGAGCAGGCTTTACCCAATTACAAAACCATGCAGTTTCAGGTTGATGAGCTGAGTGAACAGCTGGAAAATACCCAGCACAGCTGGCAGCAGGCGCAACAGGAATTGGAACTGTTGCGTCGTCAAGCCACGCAGACCCAGCAGCAGATTGAGCTACTGGAAAAAGATGCTTCATTCTCAAAAGCGCAATATCAGCAGATTATTGCGCAAATGGAGCAAGCAAAAAAGTTTGTCGATCCGGTGCAGCTGGAACTGCCAGCGCTTCAATCACAATTCAACGAGCAGGCGCAAATTACCGAGAAGTTGCAAAAAACCTGGAGTGAATGGCAAATTGAGCTGAACAGTGTTCAGGAAAAACAGCAGCAGTTGACTGAACAGCGTCATCAGCACCAGCAGCAAGATGAAAAATTGCGTGGTCAGTTAGAAGAGAAGCGTCTGGCCTGGCAAGTGGCTAAATCGGACTTCCAGCATTATTCAGAACAATTGGCTGCACTGAATAGTGAAGTGATTAGCGGTTTAACGATTGATCCGACCGCACATCAAAAACAGCTGGAACAGGCACAGCAGCGCTTTGAAAAACTGGGTGCGGTCAACCTGGCGGCTTCTGAAGAATATGAGGAAGTATCCAAACGTTTTGAAGAACTGAGCCACCAGATTGAAGATCTGGAAAAAACGGTCGATCAATTGCAAGGTGCTATGAAGAGCATTGACCAGGAAACCCGTAAATTGTTTATGACCACCTTTGATCAGGTCAATCATGAACTGCAAGACTTGTTCCCTAAAGTATTTAATGGCGGGGAAGCCAGTTTAAGCCTTGAAGATGACTGGCAATCGGGTGTAAAACTAATGGCCAGACCACCGGGTAAACGTAACAGTTCTCTGGCGTTATTGTCCGGTGGTGAAAAAGCATTAACAGCATTGGCATTGGTGTTTGCCATCTTCCGTTTAAATCCGGCACCGTTCTGCGTACTGGATGAAGTGGATGCACCTTTAGATGATGCAAACGTGGGTCGGTTTTGTAACCTGGTAAAAGAACTTTCTGAACAGGTTCAATTCATTTACATTACCCATAATAAAGTTGCAATGACGATGGCAACCGATTTGTTAGGTGTTACCATGCCGGAACCGGGCACCTCAAAATTAGTCACTGTCGATTTGGAACAGGCAAAAGAATACGGTTTAGTTGCGGAGTCATAAAATGGAAGTCACCACGATTGTTGGTATTGTTATCGCCGTTATCATTATGTTATTCGGTTTAAGGTTATTGTTTAAAAAACCTGCGGATGCAGCACCTTCATTAGATTCAGAACTTCATGTAAATACAGATAGCCAGCAACCGGTCATTCCTCGCCATGTCCGTGATCAATTACAAAGTGCCCAAGAAGCTGAAAAAGCAGAACGTGTTGAACCGACTTTAGCTGAAAAGACTGCTGAACAGGAACCAGAGCCGAAGCAGGCAGAAGTAAAAACTGAAAAATCTGAAACTGCTCAAGTTGAACCTGTAGAAGCAAAAAATACACTGGCAGATACAACAGCAGAAGTGAAACAGGAGTCAACACTTCAAGCTGAAAAAACTGCAGAACAAGCGTCAGCTGAATTTAACCTGAACAGCAATATCGACAAAGCTGAAATTTCAGACTTTGAAGATGAAAGCAGCATTCTGGATGAACACTTGCACGAACAGCAACGCGTGGATGAAGCCAGTGCATTATCTACTGCGGCCGAGTTTGTGGCTTTAAATGTTTATCCAGAACGTCGCGTACTTTCAGGGGAAAAAACCCTAAAAGTATTGCTTAAATACGGTCTGCGTTTTGGTGAAATGGCTTGTTTCCATCGCTATAGTGAAGATGGCAGTAAGTTATTGTTCTCGGTATTGCAAATTACCGATGAGGGTGCATCCGGTTTCGATCTGGAAACCTTATCCACTGAACAGGTGAAAGGCTTGGCCTTCTTCCTGGCTTTACCACATAGTGATGTACAAAATGCCTTTGATACCATGGACAGTCTTTCACGTTTAATTGCGCGTGAAGTTGACGGTACCGTGTATGATCAGAATAATCAGGAATTTACGCCACAACTGCGTGAGCAATGGCGTCATTTTGCGATCGACTACCGTGTAGGTCAGAGTACAGAAGTTTAATTTGAAACTGGACGACTCGATTTCTATAATAGCGAGTAGATCAAATATTTGTGAAGGGCGGAACTAGACCGCCCTTTTTTATGGTGTAGAAATGACTCAAGATTCAACTATCAAAGCGCAAATGCGTCAATTGATTCAAATTTTAGCCAAGCATAATCATGCTTATTATGTGATGGATCAACCAAGCATTGAAGATAGTGAATATGATCAGCTCTTTCATCAGCTCAAAGCCTTAGAAGAACAATACCCAGAATATATACAAGCGGATACCCCGACCAATAAAGTTGGCGGCAAAGCACTGACTAAATTTGCAAGCGTGACCCATGCGGTACCAATGCTGTCATTGGGTAATGTATTTAACCAGGAAGACCTGTTTGCCTTTGCCCGCCGTATCGAAGAGCGTTTACCGAATCAGAAGATTCAATATGATGTCGAACTGAAGTTTGATGGCTTGGCGATTTCACTGTGGTATGAAAATGGGGTGCTGGTACGGGGGGTTACACGTGGCGATGGTGAAACCGGTGAAGATATTACCCATAATGTCAAAACCATTCGTAACTTGCCGAAAGTGCTTTCATCTGCTCAAGGTTCAGTTCCTGCGCTATTAGAAGTGCGCGGTGAAGTGCTGATGCCTAAAGCCGGCTTTGAAAAACTGAATGCGGAAAATGAAGCCAAAGGTGAGAAGACTTTTGCCAATCCGCGTAATGCCGCTGCAGGCAGTTTGCGTCAGCTCGATCCAAATATTGCCGCCTCGCGTCCTTTGGCCTTCTATGCTTATGGTATTGCGCAGTGTGAACCGCATCATGGTCAAACTACTATGTATGCCAGCCTGGAATGGCTCACCCAATTTGGTTTTGCGGTGGGGGAATGTCATTTTATTTGTGACAATATTCAGGATGTGCAAAAGGCTTATGAAGAAATCAATGCGAAACGCGCGAATTTGAGTGTTGAAATTGATGGTATGGTCATTAAAGTCGATGACTTAAAACAGCAGAAACAATTGGGTTTCTTAAGTCGTGAACCACGTTGGGCAACAGCGTACAAGTTCCCCGCAGTTGCCGCTTTAACTACGGTTGAAAATATTGACTGGCAAGTGGGACGTACCGGTACTTTAACCCCAGTCGCGCGTTTAAACCCTGTTGCAGTGGGTGGGGTAACGGTATCCAATGTCACTTTGCATAATATTGGTGAAATCCACCGTCTGGATGTCCGTATTGGCGATACGGTCAGTGTTTACCGTAGTGGTGATGTGATTCCCAAGGTGGAAAAAGTTTGGCCTGAGTTTCGTCCTGATGAGGCGGTAGCCGTCCATCTTCCTGAAAATTGTCCAGTCTGTGATTCGCCGGTGGTGATGCCGGAAGGTGAAGCTTTGGCGCGTTGTTCAGGTGGTTTGTACTGTGCAGCACAGCGTATTGAAGCGATTCGCCATTTCGTTTCGCGCAAAGCGCTAGATATTGAAGGCCTGGGTGATCGCTGGGTGGAATCTTTATTGCACCTCGAGTTGTTGAAAAATGTGGCCGATATTTATTGCTTGCATGAACATCGTGAACAACTACTCAGCATTGAAAAAATGGGGGAAAAATCTGTTCAGAACCTGTTTGATGCAATTGAAAACAGCAAGAAAACCACGCTGGCTTCATTCATTTATGCACTGGGGATTCGTGGCGTAGGTGAAACCACAGCACGCATGCTAGCCAATACCTTCCAGACTTTTGATGCCCTCAAAGCTGCCGATCTTGAAGCCTTAAAGAAAACACCAGATGTCGGTGATATTACCGCTGAATGGATTATCGATTTTTTCCAGGCTGAACATAACTTGGAAGTGGTGAATCGTTTGCTTGAAGCCGGCATTCACTGGGATGCACCAATTGCACCTACACGTCAGCCTCTTAATGGTGAGAGCTGGGTGGTTACCGGGACGCTAAGCAGTATGGGACGTGATGAAGCGACACAGTTACTCCAAGCCTTAGGCGCGCGTGTCAGCGGTAGCGTGTCGAGTAAAACCAAATGCGTGGTTGCAGGTGAAAAAGCCGGTTCTAAACTTGAAAAAGCTGAAAAGCTGGGCGTGCAAGTGATGAATGAAACTGACTTTTTAAGCTTGATGGCTGAATACGGACAAATGTAAAGTTCAACTAAAAAGCCACCGCGAAGGTGGCTTTTTTACAGCTTAAGGAATGTACTTTTTCACCACACCATCATCCAGTAATTGCTGGAAATGCTCAACCAAACTGGTTTCAATATTACGGTATTGCATGCCCAGTTCCTGCTGACTTTTACTGGCATTAAAATAGATTGGATAACCCATATTCAGTTCAACAAATGACTTGGAAAAACCAGCCAAAGGCCCAAACAGTTTGAAAGCCGCTTTCGGGAGCTGGTTGCGTGGGAAAGGGAATTTAGGACCAAAGTTCAGACGTAAAATCTTCCCCATTTCCAGTAAGCTCATTGTGCCGCCACTAATAATGTAGCGACCTTTGGCATCCGGATTAAAAGCAGCTTGAGTATGTGCATCCGCTACATCTCGGACATCCACAATGCCATTCCACATCGGCGGTACACCGAGTAAAGTCATGCCGTTGGCAAACTGTTGCAGCACTTCTACACTGCCTGACTGGGTATTTGCGGTTAATGAGGGACCGAGAACCAGCGCAGGGTTAATACAGACCAAGTCCCAACGTTGCTGTGCTTGTTGCATATCCCATGCTTTACGCTCTGCCATAACCTTGGAGTAGGAATAGGGTTGATGTGTTTCTGAACTGGTGGTATTCCAATGTGACTCATCAAACTCATTCTTTGCGGTGTGTTGAATATCAATCGCATCTCCATAAGTAGAGGCAATACTCGAGGTCACGATCACACGTTTAACTGACTCGGTTTTATTGACACTGTTCAGCACATTTTCAGTACCTAAAATAGCAGGTTCAATAATGTCTTTTACCGCATCTTTAAAGTTGTTCACCACAAAAGGCGATGCCATATGCAACACGATTTCACAGCCTTGCATGGCTTCATCAAATGAATTGGCTTCAAGTAGATTGGCTTTAAATAGTTTAAGTGTTCCCGTGGTTTTAGCGGCAATTTTATCTAAATGTGCAAAGCTTGGCTTTTTGTTCAGGTCACGGACAGTAGCATGTACGGTATAACCTTGCTCCAGTAAATTTTTAATGACCCAACTAGCGATGTAGCCTGTCGCACCTGTCACAAGAATGGGTGTGCTATGTTGTAGATTCGTCATGAGTTAAACCATTGTTGTTTTTAAGTTTGCGCATATCTTAGAGTGAAATCACAGGCGTGTCTTTGACTGATTGATGCTTACTTTAGCTAAAAGTTGTACTTGGTAATGCTCTATTTCCTATAAATAAATAATCTACTTGTATCTAATTGGTTTAAAACCAGCAGGGTGGGTTGCTGAACGCCTGTCAAGTGAGACAGGTATTGCAAAGTTCATGTTTTTTATTGGCGGAGGAAATAAGAACTATTTGTAAGCGTTACAAATCTTAAAAATATACTTTTACAGTTTAAATAAGCCTTGTGGAAATTTCTTCAATTACGCAAAGGCTTATTTTATATATGGAAAGTTTTGTTAAATAAACTGCAAATGCGTATGTTTCTCATTTTAATTTTATAAAAATCATAAACTTACATAATTTATATTTTGCATTAAGGGGCGGTTTTGTCCATAATATTAGAAAAAGGGTATGGAGTAATTGAAATGCGTGGCAATCCAGAAGTCGTAGACTATCTAAATATGTTGATCGGTGGCGAACTGGCGGCTCGTGATCAATATCTTATTCATTCTCGCATGTATGAAGATTGGGGTTTAACTAAGATTTTTGAACGGATCGACCATGAAATGCAGGAAGAAGCATCGCATGCCGATGCGATTATTCGCCGTGTATTATTCCTGGAAGGTACACCGAATATGAACCGTGATGACATCGAAACAGGTGAAGATGTGGTCACATGTTTAAAAGCGGATTTAAAACTCGAATATCATGTGCGTGAAAAACTGGCGCAAGGTGTGAAACTTTGCGAAGAAAAAGGCGATTACGTTACCCGTGAGATGCTGCGTCAGCAAATGTCTGATACTGAAGAAGATCATACCTACTGGTTGGAAAAACAAATTCGTTTAATTGAACTCATTGGTTTGCAAAACTATATTCAATCGCAAATGTAAGATTGCAAATTTAGACATAGAAAGCCTGACAGTAGTCGGGCTTTTTTTATATCTTTATTTTTATTATTTGAACCCGGTTTATCATTTGTGCCGAATCGTACTGTCTAGAGTTTGAATATTTGAATATTTGAATATTTGAATAAGCGAAGATCTATTTAGAAAACTTTTGAATATCTGTCAGAACCTGAGCCGCATGTGATTGTGTATTAATACTATTGTAGTGGTAAACAATGGTTCCTTTGGGATCAACCAGAAAGCTTTCCCGTTTGGCTATTTTAGTAATACCTAGGTTACGGACAATTCCGAATTGATCTGCCAATTGATGATTGTGGTCTGCCAGAATAGGAAAAGGTAAAGCTAACTTTTCTGAAAATTTTTGATGAGACTTCACATCATCCAGACTGACGCCAAGTACTACCGCATTATTTTTTATAAACTGCGGATAGAGTGCCTTAAACTGATTGGCTTCCTGAGTACAGCCGGGAGAGTTGTCTTTAGGATAGAAATATAACACCACCCATTTGCCTTTGTACTGGCTCAAGGAATGCCATTGACCATTTTGATCCTGCAATTTAAATGCAGGTGCAGCTTTTCCGACCCACTGTTTTTGAGCCTGTTCTGATTTAGAAAAAATGGAGTTTTCAGCATAACCCGGCTGAGACAATACAGTCATACAACTGATCCATAGCAATCCAGCTTTGCATATTTTAGAAGCTTTCATAATATTTTTGTTGTTGGAAGAATGCTTAAATACTAACAAAATAATCTTCATTAGACGTACATCATTTTTTGATGGATTTGGTGCAGTTTAAAAGCAATAAAATTTTATATACTGCAGTCAATCAGAGCATAAGTTTAAAGGTCAACATTGCAGCAACGTATTTTACTCATCACAGGCTGGGGCGGTGGCAGCAAACTGCTCAATCCTTTAAAGCAGGCTTTAGAACAGCAAGGGCATCAGGTTGAACTGTGGAATATCTTCAATGCTCTGGATGAGCAGGTGTTAGTGCAGCAAGCCGAACTGGCCCGCCAGTTTGATGTAATTGCTGGCTGGTCATTGGGTGGTCAGCTGGCCACAGTTTTGGTCGATCAGATTCAAAAGCAGCATGGGCTGGAAAAAGTATTGATTACTTTGGGTTCTAATCCCTGTTTCGTAGCAAATGATACATGGTCTATGGCAATGGATCAGCCGACATTTCAGCAGTTCAAACAGTCATTTGAGCAGGATGCCATTTCAACCTTAAAAAAGTTTGGCTATATGGTGTGTCAGGGCACAGCAACCACCAAAGCTGACTTCATCACTTTACAAAGTTTGATTCAGCCACAATCTATTGACCTATTAAAACAGGGATTATTGTGTCTTGAACAGTTAAATAATGTAGATATCTTGAAAAACTATTCAGGTGCTCAATTGCATGTCTTTGCAAAACAGGATTTTTTAGTTAGTTACAAAGTTCAAAGAAATTATCAGAAATTCAATGCAAAGTTTTTAGAGTCTGAGCTGATGAGTGGCTCTCATGGTTTTCCTTTGTTTGAAGCTGAAATAATAACTGGCAAAATCTGTCATTTTTTAAAGAAAATAGAACAAATAAACGGATAACTGGTTTATCTCGCAATTTCTTTTTATTTTCGTCAGGTTTAAGATCATGAAAAATTGATTTCAAGCATCTGCATGGAGTGATGGATGACCGAGTTAACCGATCTGGACTTTGATCTTGCGCATATCTGGCATCCTTATACCTCCATGACTGATCCATTGCCGACCTTTAAGGTTAAGCAGGCTTATGGAGCAATCATTGAGCTGGAAGATGGACAACAATTGATTGATGGCATGTCTTCCTGGTGGTGTACCATTCATGGTTATAACCATCCTGAACTGAACAAGGCAATAACCGATCAGCTGCAAAACATGTCGCATATCATGTTTGGTGGATTAACTCATGATCCCGCGATTCAACTCGGCAGACTTTTATTAAAAATAACGCCGCCCAGTCTGGACAAAATTTTCTATGCGGACTCTGGATCGGTCGCGGTAGAAGTGGCGTTAAAAATGGCGGTACAGTTTTGGACTGCACAAGGCCAAACTCAGAAAACCAATTTTGTCACGCCGCGTTCTGGCTATCACGGTGATACCTGGAATGCCATGTCAGTCTGTGATCCAGTCACGGGCATGCACCAAATTTTTGGCTCCAGTTTACCCAACCGTTTCTTTGTTGCTGCGCCGCAAGTCGGTTTTTATGATGAATGGAATCAGGATGATATTGCTGAACTGGAAAAAATTTTAGCTGAACATTATCAAAGCATTGCTGCCTTAATTCTGGAGCCGATTGTTCAGGGTGCGGGTGGTATGCGTTTTTATCATCCTGAATATTTGCGTCAGGCCAAATTGCTGTGTGAAAAATATAATGTGCTGCTGATTTTTGATGAAATTGCCACCGGTTTTGGTCGTACCGGCAAGCTGTTTGCCTGGGAACATGCCGGGGTTGAACCGGATATCATGTGTATCGGCAAGGGGCTAACTGGTGGCTATATGACGCTTTCGGCTACCTTAACCAGCAAACATGTAGCAGAAACCATCAGTCAGGGTGAGGCGGGTGTGTTTATGCATGGCCCAACCTTTATGGCCAATCCACTGGCATGTGCTGTAGCGCTAAAAAGTACCGAAGTTTTATTGGCACAAGATTGGCAAAGCAATATTCAACGCATCGAAGAACAGTTACAGCAACAGCTGCAACCGCTGGCACAGCTCGATTATGTGCAGGATGTTCGGGTGCTGGGGGCGATTGGTGTGGTGGAGCTGACATTTAACGTCGATATGAAAACCCTGCAACAGCAGTTTGTGCAACGCGGCATCTGGATTCGTCCCTTTGGCAAACTGGTCTATGTAATGCCGCCTTATGTCATTACTGAAGTAGAACTCAATACCTTGTTGCAACAACTGGTCGAAGTCGTAAAACAGATGCAGGAGGAAATGGCATGAGCCTGTTGGATAACTATGCAGCGAAGCTGGATGAATTAAAACAGCAGGGCAATTTGCGGCAATTTACTTCCAATGTTCAGCAAGGCCGAATGATTGAAATCCAGGGTCATAAAATGCTTAATCTCTCATCCAATGATTATTTGGGTTTGGCCTCTGACTTGAGTTTACGTGAACAATTTTTTGATGAAACGCCAAATGAGCTGCGCAGAATGAGTTCATCTTCTTCACGTTTGCTGACCGGTAACTTTGCTGAATATGAACAGCTGGAAGCCAGCTTAAGTCAGGCTTTTCATGGTCGCGCTGCGCTGTTATTTAACAGTGGTTATCACATGAATATCGGTATTTTACCTGCGCTTAGTGACAGTAAAACCCTGATTCTTGCCGATAAACTGGTGCATGCCAGCATGATTGACGGTATTCGTTTATCTACCGCCAAATATGTGCGTTATCGGCACAATGACCTGAAGCATCTGCAAAAGCTTTTACAGCAATATCATACAGATGAGGCTTTTGAGCGCATTATTGTGGTCACGGAATCCATTTTCAGCATGGATGGTGATGAAACAGATTTAGCTGAACTGGTGCGCATCAAACAGCAATTTTCTAAAGTCATGCTGTATGTCGATGAAGCACATGCCATTGGTGTGAGAGGTGAGCAAGGCTTGGGCTGTGCAGAACAATATGGCGTGATTGATAATATTGACCTGCTGGTCGGAACTTTTGGTAAGGCAATGGCTTCGGTCGGAGGATATCTGATCTGTCATCCCATTATCCGTGAATATCTGATTAATACCATGCGTCCACTGATTTTCAGTACCGCCCAGCCACCCATGTGTATGGCCTGGAGCAATTTTATTTTCCAGAAAGTTTTGGACTTACAGCAACAACGCCAGCATCTGCAACAGATCAGCCAAAATCTGCAACAGTCGGTACAGGCCAAAGGCTTTGAGTGTCCATCGACTTCACATATTGTGCCGGTAATTATTGGTGAGTCGCAAAGCACGGTGGAAAAGGCCAAGCAGCTACAACAGGCCGGTTTTTATATTATGCCGGTACGTCCGCCCACAGTGCCAAAACACAGTTCCAGATTGCGTATTTCACTGACTTCACAAGTCAATCAGACCGATCTTGAACAATTGGTGGCATTGTTGTGAGTTCTAGCCGTGAATATTGATAAATCCCAAATTTCACAGCGTTTTGCCAAGGCCGGGCAAAGTTATGCTCAACATGCGGTGGTGCAAAAACAGATTTGCCAGCATTTAATTGGGTTGATGCAAGAATACATATCCAAAAACAGTTTAGACCGTGTGTTTGAAATCGGTTGTGGATCAGGCAATTTAAGTCACTTGCTGATGCAGCATTTTGCAATCCAACAACTGTTTTTAAATGACCTGTATCCTGAAGTTCAGCAGCATTTTCAAAATGATCCGAAACTAAAATGGTGGATTGGCGATATTGAGCAATTGGATTTTCCACAATCCCTTGATCTGGTTGCGTCCAGTTCGGCCTTGCAATGGGTCGGTGATCTGGAGGCTGTTTTTAAAAATTGTGCAGATGCTTTAACGCAGCAAGGCTATTTGTGTTTCTCGACTTTTGGTCAGCAGAATTTACAAGAAATTAAGGCACTGACTGGACAGGGATTAGATTATCTCACTCTTGCAGAGATTCAGCACAAGCTGCTCAAACAAGGCTTTGAAATCCTGCATCTTTCCGAAAACCTGGAAATGCTGAGCTTTTCCCATCCTAAAGCTGTGCTACAACATTTAAAGGCTACCGGGGTCACTGCAACCGCTTCGCAGCATCGCTGGAGCAAACAGTCTTTACAGCAGTTTTATCAGGGCTATCAGCAATTTTCACAACTTGATCAGATGGGACAACGACAATACCAGCTCAGTTACCATCCTATTTATTGCATTGCTCGGAGCACAGCATGACAGCAGATGTTTATTTTATCAGTGGGATTGATACCGGAATTGGCAAGACTTATACCACAGGCTACTTGGCCAAGTTATGGAATCGGCAGGGCAAAAAAACCATTACCCAAAAGCTGGTGCAAACCGGCAATACCGATATTTCTGAAGATATCGAACAGCATCGTGAAATTATGAAAATGGGCTGGTTTCCGGAAGATGAAACTAAATTGACCATGCCGGAAATTTTTACTTATCCGGCTTCGCCGCATTTGGCGACCAAAATTGATGGTCGCGAAATTGATTTTCAGAAAATTGCAGATGCAACTCAGCAATTGGCGAATAAATATGAGGTGGTTTTGCTGGAAGGTGCTGGTGGCTTGATGGTGCCTTTAACCACAACATTACTGACCATTGATTATGTGGCAGAAAAGAAATTCCCGGTAATTTTGGTCAGTTCAGGTCGTTTAGGCAGTATTAATCATACTTTGCTGAGCTTAGAAGCTTTAAAAAGTCGTGGTCTGGAACTGTTTGCCCTGGCTTATAATTTAAATGACGAATCGCAAGATGCATTGATTTCTAAAGATACATCTGAGTATTTAAAAGCGTATTTGGCGAAACATTTTCCCAAAGCACACTGGATTGATATTCCTGTTTTATCCTAATTCTCCCCTAAAAAAAGGGTATAAAAAAGCCACTCAATAGAGTGGCCTTTTTATTTGCAAGGAAAAGCTTTAAAAATTAAAACTTCTTAAAGCTTTTGTTGCCAAATGGTTTACGTGGTGCATTTTCATCACGACGTTCGCGTTGGCCATAAGTACCTTGATTGCCAAAGTTTTCAGGACGGTTTTCACGCTGTGTATAGCTATTACTGTTGCCTTGACGTGATTCACGCTGAGCATAAGTGTTTTGGTTGCTGTCTTGGCGACGCTCACCGCGTTGGGCAAAACCATTGCTATTGCTATCACGACGTTCGCGTTGAGCATTACCGGTCTGGGTGTTCTCTTGACGGCGTTGCGCATGACCATTCTGGTTTTCACGGCGATCACGCTGTGCATAGGCCATTGGGTTTTGATTTTCACCCTCTTCGGTGTCACGGCGTTGCTGACGTAAATAACCGCCACGACGTGCCGCCATTGGTTTATCTTGCATGCGCTCAGTACGACGTTTTGCCATACCAAACAAGCCTGTGCCTTGACGCGGTTTTAACTCAACAGCTTTGGTTAAGTTATCGATATCGTTTTTATCGAGTTCCATCCAGCGACCGGTACGAAGTTCGCGCGGTAGAATGACAGTACCATAACGGGTACGAAGCAGGCGGCTGACTTTTAAACCTTGTGATTCGAAAATACGACGCACTTCGCGGTTACGACCTTCTTTCACCACCACCTGATACCAACGGTTAATCCCGTCACCACCAATTTCAGTGAATGATTCAAATTTTGCCGGACCATCATCTAAAACAACGCCTTTAAGCATATTGTTTTTGATTTGTGGTGTTACTTCACCCATTACGCGAACCGCATATTCACGTTCAATTTCGTTTGATGGGTG
This sequence comes from Acinetobacter sp. NS-4, assembly GCF_037402435.1. Taxonomy (NCBI): domain Bacteria; kingdom Pseudomonadati; phylum Pseudomonadota; class Gammaproteobacteria; order Moraxellales; family Moraxellaceae; genus Acinetobacter; species Acinetobacter sp. NS-4. The sequence continues at coordinate 56,687 of NZ_JBBEUE010000004.1, forward strand.
CATGAGGCGGTTGGCCAATTCACCATCATTCGTGAACAGTAAAAGACCGGTCGAGTTAATATCCAGGCGGCCGACCATGACCCAGCGATCATTGGCAATCGCAGGCAGTTGCTCGAATACGGTTGGACGTTGTTCAGGATCATTGCGTGAGCAAATTTCGCCTTCTGGTTTGTAGTAAATCAGAACACGACGACGAATTTCATCTTCAATCTGGAATTGGACTTTACGACCATCGATGCGAAGCTCATCACCCGGTTCAATGCGTTCACCCACTTGGGCAACGCGTCCATTGATACTCACACGACCAGCAGCAATGACTTCTTCCATATAACGGCGAGAACCCAAACCTACGCGTGCAAGCACCTTTTGTAATTTTTCACTCATGACAGCATAACCTTAGAAATTATCATCAACAGTTCACCTATCTATGACCTCGGTGCGTGAGCATCGAGCGCCATAAAAGCTTCCTTGGCATCCTGCAGGGGAGGCAATTGACCCAGTGAAGACAGGCCAAAAGCATTTAAAAATTGTGGCGTTGTAACTAACAACGCGGGTCTTCCCGGAAGTTCTCTAAAACCGGACTCTTTAATCCAGTTCCAGTCAAACAATGATCGAAGGATCTGACTATTGTTTGAAACTCCACGAATCTGTTCAATATCTGCTCGGGTTACTGGTTGATGATAAGCAATCACAGCAAGGGTTTCGAGCAGGGTAGGCGATAAACGAGTTGGTCGTTCCGGCCACACCTGAGTAATGATATTGCGATATTTAGCCCGAACCTGGAAACGGAACCCTTGTGCGGTTTCTACCAGTTCGATTGATCTGCCATGTTGTAGCATGGCGAGCTGTTGTAACAACTGACGCAATTCCTGTTTATTATATTGATTTTGGAAGGCTTCTTTCAAACGTGCAAGCGAAACAGCTGTTTCACTGGCAAAAATAATGGCTTCCAGTTGCATCAAAACTTCATGTTGGTTATCAGCAACAGATAGGGGTATCGCTTGATCATTTATCATGCTTGTACTCCTTGAATCGCCAGTGGTGCTTCAATACCTGTCGCAATAATATTCACTTTTTGTTGGCGTGTAAGTTCTAAAATGGCCATAAAGGTGACCACCATACCCATACGTCCTTGACTCGGTTTCAGCAAGGCCTCGAAATGCAGGATTTCACCTGACTGTAAGCGGCTTTCAATAAAAGCAATGCGTTCTTCTAGCATTACGGGTTCTTGTTGAATTTGATGGACCAGCGGTTCTGGGCGGTTAAACACACAAAACAGGGCATCGCGTAGCTGGCTGACATCATAGCCTTCATTGCTTTGCACCACATGCCCCAGACTGACATTGCTTGGAAAGGTATCACGTTCCAGAACCGGCATCTGACCCAGACGTTCAGCCGCCTGTTTCACCCGTAAATAGGTTTCCAGTCGGTCAATCAGTTCTTGTTTAGGATCTTTTTCAACGACGATGCTAGCACTTGGTTTTGGTAGTAACAGTCGTGATTTCAGGTCTGCCAATAAGGCTGCCATCACCATATAATCTGCCGTCAGCTCAATATTCAAGGACTTCATGGCATCCATATAAGATAGATACTGTGCGGCAATCGGAGCGATGTCGAGCTGTAATAAGTCGAAACCGCTTTTTTGAATCAGGTAAATCAGGAAGTCGAGTGGACCTTCGAAATGCTCTAACAGAATTTCAAATGCAGCAGGAGGAATATATAAATCCTCTGGAATCGATTCTTGCCACTCATCCATAACACGGATGTGTGAGCTTGGCTCCATAGGATTATGGATAGGTTGATTCATTGCAGTTATAGGCCACGCGAATTTTCAAAGGCATGCAGAAGGCTTTTGCTTCGATCTCGCATCGAAAGAAAAAGCACGTAATTTAGTAAGCGCTAGTGTAATGGAAATTTGACTTCAAATAAATTAGTTAAGTGATCAAATACAAAAAAACCTGAAATTAAGTAAGGTTTTTGAGCGGCTTGATTATGTGAAATGGACTGGTTTTGTAGGATTTTGATTCTTTAGACCGATCTATTTGATTTAATATTTAAATTTTCATGGACAAAGCTGGCCATGTCTCCAGCCTTATATACTGAATAAAATTAAAGAAAGTCCGGAATAGAATAAAACAAAATTTTTGGACAATATGAAAGCCAATAAAAAGAAATCTAATTGTCATGAAAAATAATCAAACACTACAAGAAAATGAATATGGTCAATTTATTGGACTTCCGGTGTCTAATCCTTTCCCCATCAGTTTTTTAGCAGACCGCTTGTATGGAAAACATGCCACCTTGCAGGTGCTGTCCTCAGCAATACTTGACCCGAATCGGATGCAGCAACTTTGGCAATGTGTACATGGCGAAGTAGATCGCAGTTGTTGGACTTATTTGCCTTATTCAGGTTTTGAAAGTGCAGAGGAATTACGGGCTGCTCTTGAAAAGAGCTTTGGTTTTAAAGATTCAACCCATTATCTGGTTGAGGTTAATCATACGTTTGTGGGATGGCTAGGCTTGCTGAATCAGCGTTCTGCAGATCATGTTATTGAAATTGGAAATATTTATTTTTCATATTTAATGAAACAGTCCACAGCTTCGACAGAAGTTATTTATTATTAAAAACTTGTTTTGAGCAGGGCTTTCGCCGTGTGGAATGGAAGTGTGATGACTTGAACCTGCCATCCAAACGTGCTGCCTTGCGTTTTGATTTTCAGCATGAAGGCACTTTTCGTCAAGACCGTATTTGCCAAAGGCCGTAACCGTAATACCGCCTGGTTTTCCATTCTGGATCAAGAATGGCCTGAATTGGAAAAGGCCTATCTGGCTTGGTTAAAAGCCGATAATTTTGACATGAATGGTCAACAAAAAATGCGCTTGCGTGATTTTCTTTAATGTTACTGCGCTATTGCGATGAGTGATCTGTTGAGGTGTGTTCAGACAACTTGAGGATGAATTCGATCATTCGTTGCGCACTGTCTTGCAGGCATAGATTCTGAGTTTGATAGAGGCTGGATAATTTCTGAATCAATGCAATTTCTGAGAAAAACGCATATGCGGTGTTATTGATCATCAGGGATGGGGCTTGTTCAGCCTCTGCCGCAATAACTTTGACTTCAGACTCAAGTGTCCAGGGAATTTCCGCATAAATTCGACTGTTTGCTGTAAAATCATGAGGATTGAGTAGCACATAAAACAGATCCATTTTAGCGCTACTCCTTGATCCTGATCACTCCCTAATATTTAATCTTAACAGTGCTTATTCAAACGCGCTGACATCACCCATACCACGTCGGATCACTTCAGGATGATCACCGGATAAATCCACAATACTGGTGGTATTTAAAATTCCCAGACCGCCATCGACAAATACATCAATCCGTTTGCTTAGTTCCATTTCAATATCATACGGATCATCTAAAGGCTCTGTATGATTGGGAAGAATCAGCGTACTGGTTAATAGCGGTTCGTCCAATTCCTTCAATAACATTCGACAAATCGGATTGCTTGGAATACGCAGGCCAATCGTTTTCTTTTTAGGATGCATCAGTCGCTTAGGGACTTCACTGGTTGCAGGTAATATAAAGGTGGTGACAGCGGGGGTATTGTTTTTAAGCAACCGATACATGGCATTGTCCACCTTGGCATAGGTAGCAATATCGGATAAATCACAACACAAGATGGCATATTGATGTTTCGGCCCTAAGCCACGAATCTGTGCAATCCGCTCCATGGCATTTTTATTTCCGATCTGGCAGCCAATGGCATAAGCGGCATCGGTCGGGTAAACCACCACATCACCGGCGCGAATCCGCTCTACCGCCTGAGTGATCAAACGCGGCTGAGGATTATCAGGATGTATTCTTAAATGCAGCATATTTATTCTCTCCCGACTTGTTGTTAGACATTATCTGTTGATTTTACAAAGTCTTGCAATCAGGCTGTGATGATTTTGTGTAATTTAATCCAGCATGTGACGTTGAAACTCATCACTTTGTAATGTTTTGCCACCCCGGGTACAGGCACAGATACAGACAATAAAATGTGCAGCATCACGTGGAAGCTTGGCCTCACCTTTAAAATATTGTTGAACCTGAGCAAAAACATTGTCTTTAAAGCTGGCACCATTACCACTATCACCAGTTAAATTATCTAAAGACACGCGAAACTTTCGTCCAAAGGCCTTGGCAAACATCCATTCAATCGCTTGCGGCTTGATTTCGACCTGTTCAAACAGCGCTTGCTGTTCGGCGCTGCGGCCATCCGGAGCATACCAATAGCCTAAATCTGGCAATAAACGACGCTTTTCACCTGCAATGGTCCAGTGGCTGATTTCATGCAAGGCACTATTAAAGAAACCATGGGCAAATTGAATACGGGCAGGAGTATCTGCAGTTGCCGGAAAATATTCAGGTTCAAAATCACCTTTGACTAAACTCACATTTAAGTGGGAAAACCAGTGATTAAAGTGTAGTATAAGCCAATCTACTTGTTGAACTTCTGTTTGCAAACTGGCCCAAGGTGAGAGTTGCACAGGGTCGATATAAACAGCAGAACTTGAGGTTGAATAAGTGGTTAACTGTAATGAAGTGGTGACTTCAGGTTGCGGCTGCAACTGATGCATGACTTGTATTACCCAATTGATCTGTCTAAATAAGTACAAAATTGTATCTTAATCTTTGACAGAGTACCGATGAATTTGTAGAATTGCCGCCTTAATTATGTCAGCAAATACCTTTCCGGCACAGATTGAGCCGTTTAAATGGGCTGAACAAGGCTTTACATGGTCAGGTACACTGCCATTGTCTCGCTTTGTTCGAATTTCCCGTGAAGCTGTTGGATCAATTGATAACCAATTGATCAACATAGACTGTAAGCTATCAATGGATGCGTATCATCGTGTCGTATGGTTAGATGGTCATGTTGAAACGAAAGTGCCAATGGAATGTCAGCGTTGTCTGAATCCCGTTGAAATCTCTCTCGTTTCAGACTTTCATTTAGCGCTTGTGGATGATGAATCACTGATAGAGCGCTTGGATGAGGATGCTGATTTCATCGTCTTAGGTGAAAGTGAAGCAACGACAAAAGGTAGCTATGATGCGCCTGCGACGGCTGATTTACTTTCTCTGATAGAAGATGAATTGTTATTGTTGGTGCCTTTGTCTCCTAAGCATGACGTTTGTGAGCATAAGCATCAACCTGCCGCTGAGGACATTGTCGAAGAAAAACGGGACAACCCGTTTGGTGTTTTGGCAAGTTTGAAGGGTAAACTTAACTAATTTTTGTGTTATACTGTTAAGTATAAGACAACTGAATTTGTTCTGATCCATTTTTTCGATCTTTGTAAGGAGCCATCATGGCCGTTCAGCAAAACCGTAAAAGTCGCTCTCGCCGTGACATGCGCCGTTCACATGACGCTTTAACCGAGAATGCATTAACTGTAGACCAAGCTACTGGCGAGACTCACCGTCGTCACCACGTATCTAAAGATGGTATCTACCGTGGTCGCCAATTATTCGCTAAAGCATCTGCTGAATAATTGATGATGTATTAAGCGTCAAGCTTAGTAGAAAAAATGGGAGCGTTAAGCTCCCTTTTTTTGTGCTGTATTTTTGTTGTATTTGGCAATTACCAAAACAAAAATTAAATGTTAAATTCCGTTCCGTAAATAAGCTTACATAAGTGTATGTTGGTTATTTAACCGATTGTTGAATAACAATATCACTTCATTACAGGATTTTTTTATGTCTGCTAAACAACTCGAGCAAGTCGCTCAAGCAACGAAAACAGCATTTGTATTTCCGGGTCAGGGCTCACAAAAAGTCGGCATGCTCGCAGAATTGGCTGAACAGTTTAGTAGCGTGACAGAAACTTTTGCAGAAGCATCGGCAGCTGTGGGTTTTGACCTATGGCAGATTGCACAAAGCGGCGAAGGTTTAAATCAGACTGAATTTACCCAACCTGTATTGTTGACAGCATCAATCGCTTTATGGCGTGTGTGGTTAGAATTGGGTGGGGTGGCACCAAAATATCTTGCAGGACACTCTCTGGGTGAATACAGCGCATTGGTTGCCGCTGGAGCGATGTCACTGGGTGATGCAGTTAAGCTGGTGAATTTGCGTGGCAAACTCATGCAAGATGCAGTACCGCAAGGTCAGGGCGCAATGGCCGCTATTTTGGGTCTGGAAGATGCCAAAGTGCTTGAGCTATGTGAACAGGTCAATATACAGGGGCGTGGTTCAGTAGAAGCTGCTAACTACAATGCTCAGGGCCAGGTGGTGATTGCCGGTGATAAGACTTTGGTAGAGGCGGTCATGGACTTGGCTAAAGAAAATGGCGGTAAAGCCATTGCCTTACCGGTGTCTGTGCCATCACATTGTTCACTGATGAAACCTGCTGCTGACAAATTTGCACAAGCTTTGGAACATACTGCCATTGAGCTACCTAGCCTTCCTGTAATACAAAATGTCAACGCGGAAATCGCGACAGATGTGGCAGGGTTACGTCAGGCATTGACTGCACAATTGTATCAATCGGTGCAATGGACCAAGACCATGCAGTTCCTTCAAGATCAGGGAGTGCAGTACGTGGTTGAATGTGGTCCGGGTAATGTGCTTGCCAACCTTGCGAAGCGTTTACCAAATATCGAAAAAGCATTCCCACTCGACAGCAACAGTCGTATGGAAGATGCGCTAAGTGCCATTTTAGTGGCGGAAGGAAAAATTGCATGACACAGGAACGCAAAGTTGCATTAGTGACAGGCGCGAGCAGAGGGATTGGTGCAGCCATCGCTCAGCAATTGATTCAAGACGGTTATTTTGTAGTAGGTACAGCCACTTCAGAAGCAGGCGCAGAAAAATTATCTGCAAGTTTTGCTGAAAATGGCGCAGGTAAAGTTCTGGATGTACGTGATGCAGCAGCGATTGATGCTCTGGTTACAGAAATTGAACAAAAACATGGCCCTGTACTTGCATTAGTGAATAATGCCGGTATTACCAAAGATAATTTGTTACTGCGTATGTCAGAAGATGATTGGGATGACATTCTCAATATTCATTTGAAAGCCGTATATCGCCTGTCTAAGCGTGTTTTAAAAGGCATGACCAAGGCACGTTTTGGCCGCATTATTAATATCAGTTCTGTCGTTGCACACTTTGCAAATCCAGGACAGGCCAACTATTCTGCTGCCAAAGCAGGCATAGAAGCGTTTGGTCGCAGTCTGGCAAAAGAAATGGGAAGCCGCCAAATTACCGTGAATGCCGTGGCTCCTGGCTTTATTGCAACAGAAATGACTGAACAACTCAGTGAAGACATTCGCAAGAAAATGAGTGATCAAGTGGCGTTAAACCGTTTAGGTGATCCACAAGATATCGCAAATGCCGTAAGTTTCTTGGCTTCCGAGAAGGCAAGTTACATTACCGGTACTGTTTTACATGTAAATGGCGGTTTATACATGAGCTAAGCTCAACTATAAACTTTGCAAAAATAAGATATTCAATTAAACTAACGGCATTAAAAACGCCACAAGCAATGAGGAGAATTCCTGTGAGCGATATCGAACTACGTATCAAACAAGCGGTTGCAGAACAACTTGGTCTTAAAGCTGAAGAAATCAAAAACGAAGCATCTTTTATGGATGACTTAGGTGCTGACTCTTTGGACTTAGTTGAGCTTGTTATGTCTTTCGAAAATGATTTTGACATCACTATCCCTGATGAAGATTCTAACGAAATCACAACTGTTCAATCAGCTATTGACTATGTTTCTAAGAAACTAGGTTAATTGTTGTTTCAGCTCTGCTGAATATAAAAAAGCCACCGAAAGGTGGCTTTTTTATTGAATAATTAAAATTACATATCTTTACTGATGCTTGACCAAAGACAACCTTTCTGTGAATAGATTTTAGGTATAAAAAAAGAGCGCTATTTTTAAATCGTACAAATAATAATGATGGAGAAATACAATGGGTCTTTTTGATTTTGTAAAAGGTATTGGTAAAAAAAATACAGCACCCGCAGAACAACAGGCTGCGCCTGCCACTCCAGCTGAACCCTCTGCACAGGAAATTGCAAACAAGCTTCTAGGGCATATCAAGGCATTGGGACTACCTGTAACTGGGCTATCTGTTAGTTATAATGGCACGACGGATCTGGCGACCATTAAAGGTCGGGTGCAAAGCCAGGCTGACCGTGAAAAAATTGTATTGGCGGTGGGAAATATCGATCATGTCGCCCAGGTGGATGATCAGATGACAGTCGCTACCCCGGCACCTGAAAGTAAATTCTATACCGTCAAATCGGGAGATACCCTGTCTAAAATTTCCAAAGAATTTTATGGGGATGTTAATCAATACAACAAAATATTTGAAGCCAACCGTCCCTTGCTAAAAAATGCCGATGACATTTATCCAGGGCAGGTGCTGCGTATTCCGGCCTAAACAGGGAATGATAAAAAGCGCGGAGAGCGCTTTTTTATTAAAATTTGTGCTGCAGTTTTCGTCTGGCAAATTGTGCTCTGCCTAAAAAAAATTTAGGGTCTAAATAGTAGTGTTGCGCCAAAATCTGGATCAGCTGTCGTCGGTTGTCCTCATTCAACATATTCAGGTCGATATGCGCCATTTTATATTGCTTGCGGAATTCAGGCTTTAAAATAAAGCCGATCCTGCAGGTTTTCCACTGTTGCGCCTTGCTTAATGCTTCTGCTGTGAGAGGCTTTAGCATACGATACTTTGAGGCATGCGAAGAATAAAGCTGGGCTTTGAACAGCCTATCGCGCTGCACCAGCTTATTGAGCTTTATTCCTAAGCTTTGAACAGATATGCTTTGGCTAGTGACCACAAGTTTAATGTTCATCGCTATACAGGCCAGTATGATGACGAGTGTTACCACTAACCAGCCCGATAGGGATTGATGCGATAAATACTGAATCAGGCTACTGAAATCCTGAACCATATTGATGCTACTGAGTGAATGCTGCGCTAAAACAATAAATATGGCAGGGATAAAGATCAGCCCAATTAAATAACGCGGAAGATAACGACATTGAAATAGGGAATATTCAGCTGCTATGTCCATGAACCATCACCTTTCAAGAAAATGATAAAGAGGGTGTGATTGCAATTTTTTGTGCAATGACTATTCCATCACGGGACAGCTATTGCATGCGGTTGTGATCAATGTGACTCCAATTGAGTTGCATCTGGATTTTTTAATGCTCGTTTTCGCGCATTATTTTCTTGTATTGGTCTTTCCTGTGCTCATCTATTGTAAGTTTTTTGAGCTTAGTCGGGTTTGGCTATTTTTGTTGTAGATTTGAGTGTGAACGTAAATCTTGTTATGCAATTTTTAGATTCAAATTTTTACGCTTTAAAGTATAAAGCGGCTGCTGAGATTTTTTATTGGTTAAAAAATTAGCCGAAGGAAATAAAAAACAAAGCTGATACGCCTAGAAAAATGTGATTAAAAATATTTTAAATGTGTGCAATTGAACGTATGCTTTAAAAGCTAATATAAAGAAAAATAAGGGTATTTATGAAAGGTCAGATATTGGATTTTTCTATTCAAAGTAATTCTGGTGTGATTAGTGGCGATGACCAGAACCGCTATAACTTTTCTGGAGCAAGCTGGCGTGGACAAGTTCCACCTGCTAGAGGTCAGAAAGTTGATTTTACCGTGGATGGAACAGGTCAGGCCAACGACATTTATGTGCTGAGTTCAGCTCCAGCATTTGCGACTCAATTGGGTGAGAAAAACAGGATTGTGGCTGCAATTTTAGCCTTTTTTCTCGGTGGCTTCGGTGTACATAAGTTTTATTTAGGGCAAGTTGGCTGGGGCATTGTTTATCTGATTTTCTTCTGGACCTTTATCCCTGCGATTGTGGCTTTCATTGAGTTCATTATTTACTTATGTACCTCAGATGAAGATTTTGCCCGAAAATATGGTTAAGTCGAGATAAATGAAAAAGGGCGATCAACGCCCTTTTTTTTGATTCTAAGATTTAAATTTGTCGAGCTGGCTGACCCCATTGATTGCTTTCAGCCTTGGTGTCGGTTGCCCACCAGATGATAAGGGGAATAATGCCAATAACAGTCAGGACAAGAAGTTGCCACCAACCAGAACGATTTGTGTCATGTAGGCGACGGGCACCGACAGCTAAGCTCGGTAGCAATAAGGCCAGATTCAATAAGCTATTTAAAAGGCGATCTGTACCGAGTATTGCATCAATCATTTGTACAATAATGCCCAAAATGAAAGAAACCAGCATAAAGAACCAAAATTCCTTACGTCGTGCACGTCCATCAAAGGTGACATAATTTTTAAGACATTTTACAAACCAGTCAATTATATTAAATTGTTCTTCAGATTGATTCTGGTTTGAAATTTTATCCAGTTGCTCAGACAGGTTTTGAATAGGGTTGTTGCGGTTGAGAGTAATATAGATCTGAGTGGCATTACCGGCATCGTCGACAGCAAAATCGACATGTTCGCCACGATTAGGCGGGCGCTGACCTCGCCATTCCGCACCAGTAAAGTTATAGCGATTTTGGTCATCCCCACTGATAATGCCTGTGTTGGTCTGGATGGAAAAATCTAGAATTTGCCCTTTCATTTTAGCCTCTATTTTTATGGATATTAAGTCGTAAATGTAGTGTTGTTATTCAATTTTATAATAGTAGAGCAGTTTGAAAAATAAACATTTTATTTTGCTGAATGAGTTATGGCTATTCAGCTATTGCTCGGATGTTTTTCAGGCTTGCTGAATCAATAAAATAATCTTGAAAGAAACCCTGTTTAATTTCGATATTATAGTTTTGCTGCGGTTGCAGTTTGTTGTTAAATCCAGATATACGGTCTGAGACATAAATTTTATCTGTACCCACATTTTCTGCTAAGTTTGGAGGCAAACGCCAAATTTGTACATTATTCTCTAAACTTTCTAAAGTGAGCGTACTGTTCAGAGTTGAATGATGGGATTCACTATACCAACGATTCAATTGCAAGCTGACAAAATAAAGAGCAGCACCTAAAAAAATACCGCTACAGATGGTTCCAATGTATGGATATTTTTTATTTTCTGCCCGAATAAAAGGGTAGGCTAATAAGGTCATCACAATGATCAATGGAATTGCCCATAAATAAGATTCAACTGCAAAATGTTGTGCCTTGAATAGATATACGGGGGCAAACATTGCAGCAATCACCAGGAGGACACTGAATATAATCAGCGAAGGGGTGCGATTGCCAATATCTTCGCTCGCATATTTAGCTTTAATATCTGCTATGTTTGCCATTTCAATACGATTGGCATCAAAGTTCCAAAATCTTTGAATATTTTTAATAAATTCATTTGATTGCTCATCTGAAAGTATTGATAAAGGTAAAAGATCTAAACTTGATTTCATGAGTGTTCGCTCATTTTTATCATGGACAAATTTTAAGAAACCATGTTTACGCCAATAATCTGCATCTTCACGAATTTTATTTTTGCTAAATAAAGGTTTTAGCCATATTGAATCTGGATTTGAAACAATGTGTCGTGGATTGGGAATGATTTTAATATCATGCACATATTGACGCTCGATTTCACTCCTGTAGAAAGGTCCAAAAGAATAAATTGCTCGATGTGTAGTCAAAATGAATCGAGGAAATAAAGAAATGATTCCGCCTAGAAATAACAAAATGAGATCATAAACTTTGTTAAACGGAAAATTTTGATTGACGAGTTCAGGCCAACGTATCAACAGCATAATTGGTGTGATGAGTAATAATAAAGTTGCTGTGAGTTTGCATAGACGTGGATAAATTTCGATAATTTCACGTTCACCGGATTCTAGTTTCATTAGATGAATTCTTCTTTTAAGTAATATATTGATGTTTTTTGATATGCTAAGTTTTTGTGTTTTATCAATTTACCATAATTTTTAAGCATAAAAAATCCCGCCATATAGACGGGATTTTTGAACAGTGAATGACATATAACATGAGATTTAGTTATTCACTTAAATCAATAGCTTTAAATTTTTTATGACATATGATCTCAGCTTCTTTTGACACATAAGTTAAGACTTTTTAGAAATTTATGTCATATAAGTTAAGATTTTTTTTACCATAGCCTGCTTCTATCAGTTTTTTAACATCCTCTCTTTTAAACAACCTAACAGAGTAATTGTGATTGCCGTGAAGATATGGCTTGATCAATCCTCTAGAGACCATATTAGTAATATGAGTTCTATGCATTCCAAGAAGATCGTTAGCCTCTGATGCTGTACAAAAATCCTTGTTAATTTCTAAGACATGATCAACCTGTCTTTTTGGTAGTGATTGCCAATAACCTACATCTCGAAGTGTCAAATAGCCAGTCATGATCCAATTCTTCTGTAGTTGGTCAGCTGTGCAGTTAAGCGCTTTAAGTACATCATCTATAGAGATAAAAGAAGGGTCATTCTTTAATTGTAGTAATAGATCGATGCTTCTTCGTGGAATGCGGTATGGGCGTTCATTTATATCTTCAACTAACAAACATTCTTGTTTAATGAGTTGAGCTATTTGGGCTGATGAAAGATTGAAAAGTTTAGCAGCGTCATTCAGATTGATGAAATCATTGTTGTCGCTTTCTATCACAGTTCCTTTTTTCTTGCGCCCCAAATTGTTCTTGTAGGTGACTATATTCTCAATCATAGATTTATCTAAATGTTGAATGTCTTTTCTAGCATAAAAAGAAGGATAAAGTTTATTGATGTAGATTGGATCGATTTTTAAACTAGAAAGTTTATCTCTTAGTGTCAGTGGCGAAACGTCTAATTGTTTAGCCAGTGGGCTTAAGAAAATATATTTTTCATTAAAATCGTTGATAAAGTCTTTATGAAGACAAAGCTGTGTATAACGATTGAGATACTTTTTGGTCGTTGGAATATCTGGAATCTTAAGAAATAAACGGGTGTTTCTATCATTGATATCCAGTATTTTCATCATTTCAGGAATAGTATAATAATGATTGGATTCATCAGCTAGGTATGGTGGATGACGATATTCATATGTACCATTGATATTTCTTGCATCATTAATCAACCAATCCTCAAGTATTTTGGCACTGAAACTATTTTTTTCATTATTTACAAGCTGATCATGATATAGAATTCCTGCATTTAATCTTTTATGAAATGATGAAAAGCTAACTCCAAGTATATGTCTTGCTTCATTTTTATTAAATTTTCTATCAATAAGTTGCGATGAAAATTTTTTATAGTCATTAAAGTGAGACAGGATCTTAGCCAAAATATGCTCGAATCTAGCCTTTTTTTGAGAAAAGGGAAGTAATTGAATACGAGGATGAGCATAAACTAGATTTTCTTCGATTTTCTGAATAAGTAAAGCTACAAAATGCTTTTCATTTTGGAAATAATCGTAAGATAGTCTCAAGATAAAAGAGTTATTTACTTGTATGTTTAAGTTTGAAAAATACTCAAGTAGTGCGATCCATATGTCATAAAATATTTCTATAAAATTGTCATTATTAGTGTTTAGGTTACTGAGAAACCAATGATTAGTATTGATATCATTTTGAGTTGATGATTCGCTTTTATGTTCTCGAAGATCATAGTGACAACTAGTGCATTCAAATAATGACCTACGATTTACTGGTAATAGACCATGACAGTTTGGACAGCTAATTGTTAAACTAATTTTGTGTTCCAGACAAATTGTTAAAGGATTTAATAACCAGTTTTTTCTCCAATAACCATTATTTTCTAAGCAAATTGGACGGAATTTATTTAAACCTAATGATAGGAGTTGAGGCTGAATTATTTGATTGTTATTCCAGAAAAAATATTGAAATGTTGGAGGAGTCTTTCTAATCACTAGTTTCAACAAATCATCGGAAAATTTTAAGTGTTCTATAACTTTTTTGAGTTTATTTTCATCAGTAAATATCGCTTCATAAGATAAGGTATAAATTGAAATGCCAGTGTTATTCAACATTTGCTTCGGTGATTGATAACCATTTATATAAGAGGCTCTAAGAAAAAATCCAGCTAAAAATTCATCTGAAAATGGAATCGGTGTATGTGTAAGTATTGATTTTTTCATGATTTAAATCAGTATTTCAGTAACTTGATTAGGGGAGAGTTGAAAAATATTTTTTTGAGTCATAGGCTTATACTTGATATTTTTCAATGTATAAGCTTCATTAAAATCACTCATAGAAACAACAAAACGATCGTTCTTTAAAGCATTTAAACAGCTTTGATATAGAAGCTCCATTACGTATGCTTCATAACCACTCGTTGCCAGAAATATGCGCTTTAATAGGTCTTGTGTTGTAATTTCTGGATCAAATTTAATATTTATATTTTCAGAAATATAATTAGATGTTTGTTTAAGAAACGGTTTAAGTGTTCCCGCTTCGTTATGTATGTTTAGCGTTAATGGATTGAGTTTTAGGACACGAGAAAATCTTCGTGCTAACTGACTATCAATAAAGAGATTATCTTGAATGTTAGGTAGACCTGCTAAGCATATAGATATTTGAGTTTCATCAGCTAAGGTTTTGATCCAATTTGCGACAAGCTCACAAGTAGATTTATTTTGAACACTTGAACTATATAAATGATGAAATTCATCAAGCATGATCAGTTGTGTTTTACATTCTTTTAAGAGAATACGTAATCGATAATTCAAATCTGCACTTGTACTTTTAATGTCAGTACAACCCAGTTCTTGAAGCATTCGGATTGCAATACTTTTAATTGTGATTGGAGAGGGAACAGCTACATAGAAAGCAGGTACAATGTACTTATCTACGTTATTTTCAATGCAGTGATAGGGCTTATTCCTACCTCTAATAACTCGACATAACATAGATTTACCAACACCACCTTCGCCTAGTAATAGACATCCTACAGGTTGGTTATTTATATAGCTTATATCCCTACATTCTTCTATAGCATTTAATGCATTTGAAAAATCAGAATGGTGACAAACAAAATTTCTTAATTTAGCGAGAGTTTGAATGTGAGTATAATTATTCATCGAAATTAATCTCTTCGTAGAAAAAATCGGTTAGATCCATCGGTAAATTGTCATATGTAAGATGATTGTCTTCTTCTATATGATTAGTAGATGACAGCGCATCAATTTCGTCATTATGTAAATTTGCTAGATTTAACCGATCTTCCTGCTGTTTAATCATCAGAGGTAAGTCATTTTTGGCTTGTCTAAAACGTTTGTTCTTCTTGTTAAGTGTTTGTATTTTTAATAAGAAGTTTAAGCGTGCTAGATATAGAGTCTCTGCATTTTTGATTTCATCTGGATCAGATTTATACTTTTCACGCAATATTTCCTTTGCTTCTAGCTATTCAGTCAAAGTCAAATCTTTAGTTGCCTCAGGATAAATTGAGTCAGCTTGAATTAGATTACTTGTATTGAAAAGATCTTGAACATAGATCGTAGTTAAATCTAGTTGATCAACATAGATAGTGACTTTTTCTTTAAAAAGATAATTTAATGTGGCAAGAGCTTGAGATTTATATCTCAGACCTTTTAAGTTGATTTGCCCTTTATTGATGGTATATCGAAAAACTGTCCGACATTTTCTTTCAATTTCTAGTTCAGGAATCGTTAAAACAGGAAATATTTTAGATGCTTCTCTCCACATTTTTTCAGGTCTTTGCTGTGTACCTGAATGAATTCTTTTATGATAAATATTCTCAATCCACTCGTTAACTAAATCTCTTAATGTATCTAGTGTATAACAGGCATTTCCGACAGAGTCATAATCTCCACGATGTAATGGTGATGAATATGTAGTACCTCTGAGTTTATGGATAATACTTTCATTAAGTGACTTAAAGAAACTTTCAACATGAGCCTTATTATCTGGGGAATATGGTTGTGATTCTGATTTGGTAATATTGAAACTATTACAAAAATTGGCAAGCGCATTATTATTGAATTCACAACCATTGTCCGGAATTATTACGGTCGGAAGACCTCCTGTTAAACCGCGATGAGGTCTCATCAACATGCTTTTAAGAACTAATAATGTTTTTGTTGCAGAAGGGGGAAGCATACATAAGTGCCACCCGACGATTGCTCGTGTATAAACATCTATTGCGATACAAAGTTGTGGTCTACCGAGTGTATTACCATTTTTATCTAAAATGATGCAGTCAATTTCATGGGTATCCATTTCAACTATTGCGAGTAAACTTGGAGATATTAAGCTTTGACCTGAAGCTTTAAAAATTAGATTTGCTTTACGTTTTCCTTTTTTATTTTTGACCATGATATAAGGATCAAATTTATGAACGCGCCGATATATGGTACGCTCTGATGGTACTTCGGCATTTGTATTGAGTGCTCTGATTCGCTCTTTAATAATTAAATAAGCATCATTTGGACTGAAATTTTCTCGTTCTTTTATAAAATTGAGAATAACCTCATTAATAATTTTTTCAACTTCGATTGAAAATCTAAAACTATTATTTCCACCAATTCCTTGATAAAAAACATTAAATGAATTTGAGTTATCTCGATACTTTTTTATATACCTTGCCAGCGTGCTTGCAGCTATTTTTCTTAGACTCGGATTTTCTTGAGTAATATTTATAATTGCAAAATTCAAATGCTTAATTGAGCATGGGATTTTGTTTGAAACAACATAGTCTATATACTGAAAAATTTCGTCAATCGTTAGCGTTTGATTTTTGTGCAATAGTGGAGTACTTAAAGTAGTTAACTTTATATCTCCATATAATATTTTTTTAATTAAATCATCTTTTGTTATGAAATACATATTTCCACTTATAATGTTGGAATAGCGAATTGTTTCCTGCTAGATATAACATATTTCATAATACTCATCATTGTATGTGAATCGATCACCAATATTTAGATTAAAATTATTCTTCATATCTAAACCCCTAGAATTTTTTTATAAAAAATAAAATGATCAGCAATAATTGAATTTAAATTATTTGATTGCATTAAAAGGTATAGATCTTCTCTACTCTTAAATTTTGCATTATTAATAATAATTTCTGCTTTATCTAAATCAGATTTATTTAATATTTTATAATTTGCGCGTTGATAACTGATATTTAAAAAGAGATAATCTTGTTTTGAAAGAAGGTTGTTACGATCAAAAGTTTTGAATTTAATACAATGACTTTTTAAAATTTCCTCTGCTATTTGAAACCTTGAAAAATTTCTTTCTGAAATTGTTTTTAAATTCGGTTTTATTTCATGAACTTCATAGCCATTTAAAGTACGAATAATAAAATCAGGAATAATATATTGTTTTTCAGTGATGAATATTTGAATGGCTTGCGTTCTGTACTCAAGGACATCTTCATTCCGTTCTAAACTTATTGCATGAACGAGTTCTAAATTACTTTCGAGACATATTAATCCTTTATTTTTAATGCTTGGAAATAGTGAAACACGACTTCCTATACGCGATTTTATTCTACGCTCACCAATAAATTTTGATGAAACATGTGTTTGTTTTCGAAAAGCATCTTCAAATTTTCCATGTAGGTTTTGATTAAGACGCTCTAATTTTTGTTCTAAATAGCTTGATTGCATCGCTGTTCTCACATTTTTTAGGATGAGATAAAGCTCTGAGCAATTTTGATTTTATTGCTCAAGGCTTGACGGAACATTGCAATCAAGAGATACTAAAAACGCCAATAGTTAGCTTTCTCTTGAATGCAAACGGGTAGAGCGGATTCTATGAATCCGCTTTATTTTTTCTTAAGTCATTTTTCTTTCTCCTCTGAAATTAATCCAAGTTCGATAGCAATTCTTTTGCTTTCACCACGTCGTGGTAAGCGATTTGTATTTAGAATTCTGTAAATTAAATCTCTTGAAAAATTATGTTTTAAGCTCCAGTCGGAAATCGTTATTCCGGCTTTCTCAAAATCATCTTTGATTTGCTGATTAGTCTTCATAGTAGTAATAAGAATAATTTGAACATTATCTTAAAATAGTTGTTTCTTTAGATTTTGCAAGAGTTTATTATATTGGATTATATTTTTTATTATAGATATAATTAATATTATTAAAACATTTTATTTATTTTAATAAATACATGATTCTATATTTTTAATAATATTAGATATAATATTTTTCTTGTTATCTAGTTTTTCTATAATATCTTGGCTATTTTTAATATGGTTTTTAAGACAGAAGTTAATTTTAGGTAGTTGCTTGCTGAGATCTCTAGTTATTTGTATTTCAACATCTTTTTCAGCCTTCTTTTCTTTGAGTAGTCTTAACTCCTCAGTTAATATCTTTATGGCTTTTTCTTGACAATGATTAACCCTAAAGTCAGTTAATTTATCTGTTTCTGAATAATAAAAAATTCCAGATTTATCATATTGTTTTTTAATATACCCAAATTTCTCTAATTGCCTAATAAGCGAGTAGATTTTCCATTTGGTTGTTTGAGAAGGCTCCTCAAACCGCATCCAAAGATCTTTAGGCTTAGACCATGTTATCAGTACATCGTTTTCAACCAATAAAAGAAATGGTTCTTTAAGAATATGTTTGATTTCATTCATCTAAGTCACTTGATATATCGCTGAGGATTATAATCCTCTATTTATGCATTGTATCTAAAATATCATTTGCAGTTAAGCATTCACATAAATTTATGTGAGCATTTGTTTGTTATCTAAGCATTAGAAAGTTTTTTATTGAGAGTATTCTTAATTGTGGGCTGAACTATTACATTGAAATTCATAAAATAATATTTAGTGCCATATGTCTAAGCTAGCAGTGGATTTACAAGAGTTTAAGATGAAGTGGACATTAAATGTGGTTATAGTGAATTTAAGCTGGATATAATGTCTTTTTTGCTGGATTTTACTGAGAATTATATGAAGAAATCGTCAAGTCTTTTTATGATCGATGGCGTTGCTGAGTTGCTTCAGCGCGTTGGTGAGAATATTAAAATTGCTCGAGTCCGTAGACGTATCACGATCCAAGAATTAGCGAATCGTGTGCATGTAGATGAACGCACGATTAGTCGAATGGAAAAGGGTGATCCAAGTATAAGTTTCAAAAATTTAGTGACGGTTCTAATTTCACTGAATATAGCAGATTCTGTAGCAGAACTAGCCCATCCAGATCATGATGAAGTTGGTAAGGCATTAGATATTCAAAAGTATCCTAAAAGAGTACGAAGTCTTGATAAATTAAGTGATGATTTTTGAAAGTACATGATTGAAAAGGCTATAACTGCTACATTTTTGGTAAATTATTGAAATATTGTCATAATTAATAGCTATTCATTCAGTTTTGCATTCACGTAATATAGAAATTGGATAAAGATGATAAGTTCAGGTTAAGTTAATTCACTCTTGTTCGTGATTGGCCCGTGCATCATTGAAGGGTGAGAATCTAGTGAAAGAAATCGCTGGGCAATTTATTGTGTTAAAAGTTGACATAAAATTTTCTTTTAAAAATCTTAAATTATATGGTTGCTAAAAAATAAAATTTTTTGAAATTTCAATTAAATTTACAAGATGAAAAATATTTATGAGCAATAAAGAATAAAAATAAAAAATACTCCGATACTGGATTTGATGAATGGTTGTTAAATTGTTTCTGAAGTATAAAACTCATCGACTCTCAGGAGCTATCCCATGTCTCAATCCCAACCTATCACTGTGCACATTATGTCCGAAGATGAGGAATCATCAACGGCTAATAATGTAATTCCAATGCCGAAGGCTACAAAGCAGCCTAAACCTCGATTGCTTGATACTTTTAGGGATCATGCAGATCAAATTATGACTTGTGGAACGCGAGCGGGGCAAACAGCCGTTCGAGTAAAAAAATTATTGGATGCAGGTGTTTCACCTAAAACCGTTGCATCACACTTATCAGACAATAGCTCAAATGGTTTTAAGTATTCTGAGGATCAGGTGAGAGGTATTGAACAAGTTGCTATAGATTCTGAAAAAAAGGTTGGTGTTACTAAGCGGGCTACAACAGCACTAATTAATGACCAAAAAAAGAATGGTGGAAATAAATGAGCATTTTAAACGAATCAGAGTCCCATGACGAAGTGATATGTGGGCCTGATAAGCCTAGATCGATTGAAGAAACCGTACGTGAATGGCTGTTTTTTGGCACAGAGAAACCCATGGACGATATAAAGCACTACATGACCCATAAAGATCATTTAATTGCTCGCACGACTAATCGTGTTTTATCCCGAGGTGGAGCTGATAGTGAATTTGTATCAATCTATCATGACCGTTTAACAGACGCTGATAAGGAGGTGATCTATGATAACGCTTATGATATAGGCAGCCCTATTAAGAACGAAGGGCTTGGGCCTTTTAAGAATGTAGGGTTTGGGCCTGTTAAGAATGAAGGGCTTGGGGGCTTTTATAAGTATATCGCAGGTAAACGAGGTTTAGATAAATCAGATAATCCGATTTATTCGGTTAATTCAATGGATTATGACTTATCTAAAGAGATTAAGGATTTTATTTACGAAGCAACAGGCATTCTATTTACTGAATATGAAAAAAGAGATAGAAGTTTGGCATATAAGGTTTTAGGTTTGTTTTACCTTAAGTGTAAAGAATTCCCTCATCTTTTGACTTTTTTGAAAGGTGGGAGAGAGTCGCAGACAAATTTTGAGTTCCGATTTACTCATCCTGTAAATTCAACTGCTAACCAGGACTTACATGAGCAGAGCTTGAAGAACACTGCTCAATTTTCAGAGATTTTAGGTTTATTAACTTGTCAGCTTCCAAAAGAGTATCTAGATCAAGCGCGGCGATTGTACGTAACGATCCCTACTTTTGTTGATACTTTGGTTAAGCGCCTTACGCAAGTAGCAAGGAGGCATCCTAATGCGGCAGGGCAGGAGACTATAAGTCAAATTTCGGAGATGGTATTTCCTAAGCTAGGTGAACCTCAATTTGACCGCCTAGATTTTAAATTGTTTACAGCTCTCGTATTGCGTGAATACGAAGTGCGAATGAGGTCTGATACGATCATTAAAAATATATTGCGAGAACAACCTCTTACTTTAAGACCATTTTCTGAGGCAAATGTGAGTGTAATGAGTGAGAAGGAAATAATTACTCATTTATTGGGAGGTCTTTACGTTGAAATAAAGGACTTAGATGATAAGGCACTCTTTTTAGAGCAAATTATTCGTAGCTATAAACCTCAGACTAATTTCAATCGTTATCGTACTGCGGTAATCAAGGCATTAATTATACATGATTCTGAGCTGTCTATTACGATCCCGTGTCAGATGCACGGAGCTATGAATATGCCGAAATCTGCGAACTCAATCTTTAGAAATATTAAAGGTCGAAAAGTGGTTAATGAACAGTTAGATCGGTCTTATTTTCTGAATAATGGTCTAGAGGCCCTTCTTTATTTCTGGGAAACGAGGGCAAATCTTGCTTGTACTGCTGTTCAATGTGATTCAGTAGAGCGAGGTAAAGAAGTATTTTTAAACAAGGATACGTGTGAAAAAGTTGTTGATAGAAAGCTTATTCAATACTTGAAAAATGCTAATAGTAGTCAAGTATCATTGCTACCAAGTATATTGGAAGCATTTTCTAAAAATCTACTTCAGTACTTAGCTGGATCAGGGTATCGGCTTCACTACACAGTAGAGCTAGAGTACGCATTTGTATGGAAAGTCGGTTAATACTTTTCCCGCCCCTTGCAGCCACGGTTACTAAGGGGCAGGTTTTCTCAACAGGCTACATCGCGTTAAAAATCATATCAGCAAAAACAATATTGCTTGCTTTATTTGGATGAATCTCATCATACCAATTCGATACTTTTTTTAGTTTTCCACGAAAATCCATTAATGTGATTTTTGCAGAAAATTCGGGTAGTTGACTTACTTTTAACAGAATAGAATGGATGTCATTAATAACTTCCACAGCGATCGCTTTTTGCAGTTCATGGTCTTTAATATTTCTATTTTTTGATAGGTTTTTTGCGATCCAGTGCCCACCTCGACCATCCCCACTTTTTACAGGGATTGGATAGTCATAACTATGGATGATGATTCTAGTTATATGCTTATTGTAGAGGTTTATGTTTGTGAAGATCTCTTTGTACCAATGCTCAAGCTGCTTTAATTTTTCGTAGTATTCTTTATTTAGGTGCTCTTTGGCTGTTTTTTTAGGGTCGTAGTTGTAAGTAAATACAGAGACATCCTCTAAAATATCATTTCCTCCAGCGCTGAGTAAAAAGATTGAGGCTTTTTCAGTTTTGAGGGGTGATACGTATTCCTTTTTCTCGATGATTTCACGGAGCTCCTGTCCTGCACGAGCAATACAATATATGGCCAAATTCTCATGTTTATCGTCCAGAATGTCGATAATGTCTTTATTTAAAGGGTGTTGCCACCATGAGTCACCAACGGATATAACTATTTTGTCATATTGCCCTGATTGTTTTTTATTGAAAAACTTTCTAATACGTCTCCCTCTTTCAAAGTCAATTACCAAGTCCGCGAGAGGGTTGAATATCGCCCCAAAATTCAGGCTCATTGGTATCAAAATATTGTTAAAACCAGCGGACCATTCTTGTTTTGGATTTACCACGAAACCTCGGCGATCTTTGACAAGTAACTTTTCACTATCTTGATATAGCTCAGAGCCATCATTGGCTATGATCGTTACGTTTTTTTTAGGTAGGTAGTCGAATCCATTTTCTGTATAAATTACATCAACATATTTGCTGAGTTCCTTTTTGTAATCCTCTGCATTTTCTAATATGGTCTGAAGCTCATTGATATGAATCGTTTTCATCCTGATAACCTCTCATTATTAAAATTGTTATAAATTTTGTTAGGGTATAGGTAATAAAATAATTTAAATTTTTTACGTAGATCATAAAAAATTGTAAGCATTTAAAACAATATAAAATTGATATTCATCAGTCTTAATAAAATAAAAAGTTAAAATGAATAACATTCGATTTGTTTAAAAACTTTATAATAGTCAAAAAATTAAACTATAATAATTTAACTATGTCAAAAAAATCTATAAATGGCAGATTGCTCTATTCAGAATAGGACTAACTAGTTGGTTGGGAATGCCAATTAGAGTAGAGGTAAGTTTATACAAAAACATGTATACAAGGGGGTCTAAGTCCTCAAAAAAGAATTTAGAATTATTACTGGCTGAAATTTAAAATTCAATTTTTCAAATTTAATAATGAGGATTATAAACCGTGGATACTTAGTCCTCAAAAATGAATAGTTCTATTCTTTATGAGAATAGAACTTATGAACGATTTAGCACAAAAAATTGGACATGCAATTCGAAGTTGTCGAATTGAACAAAAAATTACCCAAGAAAAATTAGCATTACTTTGCAATATTGACCGTAGTTATCTTGGTCGAATTGAACGTGGTGAAGTAAATATTACTGTTCATAAACTCTATGAAATTGCACATATTCTTAAAGTTGAACCACATGTTATTTTGCCGAAAGATTAAATAAGTGATGGTTCTCTTTTCTAAATCATTGATCCCATAAATTAAGCATATTTATCTGGGTAATGTAAATGGTATAGCCTCAATCATCAGAGAGCGTCTATAATTAGGTTACCCCAATTCCGAGGCTCGGCACGATATGTATGAGCTTTCATGTTTTTATATTCTTGTTTTTTTAAATTGTGAAATGAAATCTTCCAAGCTTTCATTTCATTTTTTATCTATCTTTTCTATTTGTGCAACATCCTGTAGCTGTTTTACTTTTGATAAATCTAATGGTGTTATCTGTTTCAGCAATTCTAAATATTCTGGCGATTTCAGAGCATCCTTAGTGTCTTGACGTAAATCATCAATTTCTTGACGTGTCATTTGATAGTCATCTGGGAATTTAGTCATAAAAACAACTCCAAATTTAAAACATTATAAGTTCAATTAATTTAATTTGAGGATTATAATCCTCTTTTGTGTTAGTCTTACTACACTCAATAATATTAAAAATACCTGATTTTATATATAGTCGGAATTATCTAAATGAAAAATATAGATTTATTTATTGTTTTGAGCTTGTGTTTACCATTTGTAGGATGTGTAACAGCGAACTAGATTAAGCCTAGTGATGTAAAAGCTTATAAAACACCAAATGATTTAATCGTTGCTAAGTCTCTCAACGGTAAAGATGGAAATGGTAAAGAGTACTTATTTGAAGCTTCTGTACCTGATGCTTTAATTCCTTATGTCTATATGAGTAACCTCTGTGCTACTCAAGATGGTCGTTTCTTTCAAATGTCTAAGAGTATGTTTCGTTATTTAAGAGGTACACATATACCTGCTTTGAATAATCAACGTCTCATTTCAGCAACAGGTACATTTATATGTGCATCAAAAGCACCATGGAATGTCTCCATTGAACCTGTCTTATCTCGTATTGGTGGAATGGGGCAGCCCTTAAACTTTGTAACCCTTAAAACAGCAGTTATTTCTGATAATGAGGTACATAGCAATTTGACTGTATATCAGTCGCAAAAGAATATTGAAGAAAATAATAAAAAGCTAGCTATTGAAAAACACAAATTTGAACAACAGCGATTAAAAAATGATTATGAAAGAAATTTAGCGATCAATGCTCCTAAATCTAAGGATATTGGTCAAACGATTTGTAAAAATACAAAATTGTCTGAATTTACTGGGACTATCGTTCTCGGACAACCAACATATCGTCAAGTTGATGGCTTAGTTATAGCTAGTTTTGAAGGTTTTTCAAATGATCATGCTAATTTGAAAATTAATATGAAGGGATGGTTGAATAACTTCAATCAAATATCATCAGGACCAAATGTTCTATATAAACAGACTCCATTAGAATCGGGACGAGTTATATGGGATGATAAGCAGGGATGGTATAAGTGTGTTTATTAAAGTTTCATTATAATTTTATTTTAGTCGTATATCTTTTTATTGCAAATTATCTAAAAAATAAAGTTATACACTTAACGTCATCTCCTGTCGTTTGGAGAATGGATGCTACTTTACATGCTAAAAAATAAATTTTAGTATGCTCGTAAATAATATTTTAAATTAGTATTTTATGAGTTTTACACAATATGATTTAGGCAGTAGAAAGTCTGGTGAAATTATTGAGGTTACCTTAACAGCATCTGCAAATGTTCGATTAATGCAATCTTCTGATTTAAATAATTACAAAAATGGTCGCCGCCATAGTTATAGAGGAGGACTCATAACAAGAAGTCCTTATCGGATAGCTATTCCTAGTTCTGGGCGATGGTATCTAACTGTTGACATGCAGGGTTTAAGGGGGAGCACACGATCTTCAATACGAATTTTACCTTCTGCACTACCCGAAGCAAGACAAATGTCATTAAGTGAAGTACCTAGTCTTTATAGAGAACAACCAGAAGTAGTAAATGATCATGAAACGTTTGATGTATTTATTTCCCATGCCTCTGAAGATAAAGATGATTTTGTAAGAGAATTTGCAACGTCTCTTACAAATAAAGGTTTAAAGGTTTGGTATGATGAGTTCGCTTTAAAGATAGGAGACAGCCTTCGTCAAAAAATTGATAGAGGTCTTGCCAAAAGTAGAGTTGGATTAGTTGTTTTATCTCCTTCTTTTATTGCTAAAGGTTGGACTAATTATGAACTAGATGGAATTGTAACTCGCAATGTTTCAGGAGAACAGATTTTACTTCCAGTTTGGCATAATTTAACAAAGCAACAAGTAATTGATTTTAGTCCTTCTTTAGCTGATAAAGTTGCACGTTCAACTGCAACACATACAGTGGATGAAATTTCTAATGAGATTGTTGACTTAATTAATTCACATAAATAGTAAAATCATATGAATAAACATAATGTATTTATTAGCTACCATCATGCTAATGATCAGTTCTATAAAGATTATCTTGAAAGTTTTAATAATATTCATAATATTTTTATTAACAAATCGGTATCTATTGATGATATTGATGAAAATTTACCAGCAGATACGATAAGGGAAATTATCAGGGATAATTATCTAAGAGATACTTCTGTCTTAATTCTATTGGTTGGTACTGAAACCAAGAAGAGGAAGCATGTAGACTGGGAGATATATTCTAGTATGCGTAATAGTGCAAAGAATCGTAAGTCTGGGATTCTTGTTATTAATCTACCTTCAGTTGGCTGTACTTACTTCAGAGCTGCCCATGGAGAAACTGAAAAACGAGATTTTTATACTAATACGAATGAATGGATTTCAATTAATGATCGTGCTGAATATGAGCGTCGATATCCATATATGCCAGCAAGAATTATTGATAATCTTTTAATGGAAAAGTCTTATATTTCGATCGTAAATTGGAATGATATAGAAAATGATCCTGAAAAACTAAGAAAATTAATTGAATTAACTTTTCAGGATAGAGAATCATGTGAGTATAGTCTAGGTCGAGCTATGAGAGAAAGGAATGGGTGATAGTTATATCACCAGTTCCATTTTTCTGAGTTCACTTCAAATGGTTTTTTGACATTATTTTCAAAAAAAGTATTAATTTCTTTAAAGGAATTTAATAGCTCATCATAAGCATAATACGTCTTTTGTATTTCATGGATAGGCGTGTTATAAAAATATTTCCCACTTCTTTCGGTGAAATATTCAGTTGTATTATCTGTAGATATTTTTTGATACCAACGACGGTAGTTATTCTGATTTTTAGTAAGGAATTTGTTTAACTCTTGAAGTGTATGATTTGTTAAATCATACAAGTCTTTATCCTTTTTGGGGTCAAGAATTTTCATTTCTTGTCGGAAAAAATTATAGGTTTGAAAATATGATTCAAATATATCCGAAAAATTGTCATAGATGGGGTCTATTTTAAATAGTGTTCTTTTTGAATCTAAAAAATTAGTGACACTTTTGATATATAAAACTCTTGATGAATCAAAGAGTATGTTAAGTCCTCCTAGACTTAATTTCTCAATTTTTAATGAATATTTTTTATCGAGATAAGATGTAATCAAGAGGTAACTCATCACACAGATTGTAAGCGTGATTATAGATGACGATACGATTGGAAAGTTTTTTATAAAAAGAGTAGAGCCAATTGATGAGTAATCTACAAGGAACATACTAATTATTAGAAAAAAACACAGAGTAAAGAATATTTTCACAATATGATTACTTATAAAATATTTAAAAGTTTCTAAATGGTTTTTCATTTGATTGTAAGCTAATGTTTTTTATTATTTTATGATAAAATTTAGAAAAATAGAAGACTATTAGAGGGTTTAATGATTAGGCGGAAAGTTTTCATTTCTCACTATAGAGGTGATCGAATAGAAGTTGATAATTTTATAAAAAGATTCGGTCACCTTTTTATTCCCAAAGTTCTTGGTGCTAATGATAATGATGAATTCATTAATAGTAAGGATACAGACTATGTAATGAGACGGATTCGTCAAAAGTACCTAGATGATAGTACTGTCACTATAGTGTTGCTCGGTAGTTGTACACACAGTCGTAGGTATGTGGATTGGGAAATAAAAAGCTCCTTAAGATATGATGCTTACACTCTACCAAATGGTTTAATAGGCATTGTCTTACCGAGCCAAAATAATAGTTGTCATTTACCTGTTAGATTTGATGATAATTGGGAGCAACAACATCGTAATTGTTATGCAAGATTTTGGTCTTATCCTGCATTAGATCAGCAGTTACTAGAATGGATTGAAGATGCATATACAGCTAGAACATCAAGAAAACATTTAATAAATAATTCAAGATTAATGTTTGGCTACAATGCTAAATGTAGTATTCATGGAGATACACATTGACTAATATTATTACACCTCCAATAGCAGTACATTTTGTTTGGCATCAGGCAGATAATGAATCATTTCAAAAGAACTGTATGCCGTTCAGAAAATTTCTAACAAGAGATATAGAGCGACCTTTTTCAAGGGAATTAAATATTCCTACGTTTTTTTATAGTAGCCTAAATAATATTCCAAACTATCCGGATCGTTTAGCTCAAAGAAATATAGTGTTTGTTTGTCTTAGTGAAAATACTCTTACGGATGATAAATGGGTTGATTACTTAAAGAACTTTCCTGTAGGGCAAAATCAGTCAATTATCCCAGTAGTACTTGATAAAAATGGTCTAAAACATTGTAGCCATAAAGGTTCTTTTTATAATTTAAATGCTTTAAGAATATATGACTATAGTTTTGCTGATGATGATCAGACACGTGAATTAGAATCAATTTTAAAATTATCGCATGAGTTATATCGATTTGGTTTTATTGGTAGAAAATCATCACCTTTAGGCTCAGATACGTCAATTCATCTTTTTTTGAGTCATGCTAAAAAGGGAGAAATGGGTGAGATATATGCAAAAGCAATTAAGCATTATATTGATACTACGAATATGAAAAACTTCTTTGATGCTTCAGAGATTTCAGTAGGTTATCAATTTGACACAGAGATAATCAATCATATTAATGAGTCGACTTTGATAGCTATAACGACTGATGAATACTCGTCTCGTTATTGGTGTCAGCGTGAAATTCTAGAAGCTAAAAAAAATAATAGACCAATTATTTCGGTGAATTGTTTACAAATTTACGAAGATAGAATATTTCCACCAGCCGCCAATGTGCCTTGTGTTCATATAGCTCCCTCTGATAAGCCAACTAAATTAGAAGTTCTTAATATTTTAGTTGCTGCTCTAATTGAAACAATTAGGTTTAATTTTTCTATAACTTTACTTGAATATTATAAACAACAATCGTGGGTTGATCCGACAGCAATTGTATTGGCTCGTCCTCCTGAAATTCAACAGATAGTTTCTTTAAGAAGTACGATTGCTGAAAATGAGATTTTAAAAATTTGTTATCCAGAACCTCCTATTTATGCAGAGGAAATGGATTGGCTTGAACACTTAAAGGTTAAACCATCAACTCCTTTATGGGTGGTTGGTGATTCGAATACACAAAGCAAAAAAATCGGTATTTCGATATCTGAATACGGCGAAGATTTTGAAAATATACATATCCATGAGGATGAGTTGAAACGATTTTCACAAGAACTTATTAGGCATCTTTTAGTAAGAGGTAACACTATTATTTTTGGTGGAGATTTAAGAAATGATGGTTTTACTGAGTTTATTCTCGATGAAGCCAGTATTTTACAAAATAGATTGCCGGAAAGAGAATTTAAAGTTGAGAATCATCTGGCTTGGCCATTACATCTCACTAATAATTTGAGTAAATGGAAAGCTAAATATGATCAGATTATTTCACATATTAAGTACTCCGTTCCTGAGGATTTAGAAGCTGAAGTTGATCAATCTAAATTCTTATATCCTGTAGAAGTTAATGATCAATACGTATGGTCAAGATGTTTAACTCTTATGCGAGAAAGCTCAATATCTAATAGTGATATTAGGATTTTAGCTGGAGGAAAACCGAAAGGTTATAAAGGAAAAATGCCTGGTGTCTTGGAGGAATTTTTAATATCAATAGAGCACAACAAGCCAATATATTTAGTTGGTGGTTTGGGGGGTATCACACGTGATATCTGTATGGCTATTAAGGATAATTATATACCTGAAGTTTTGACACTAGATTGGCAGTTGGCAAATAATCAAGGCTATAATGAATTAGTACAGTATCTTTCTATGAAAGGTTACGATACTAATTATCCTGATATTGTATCTACGATTAAAAGTATAGATATTAATCAATTGGCTTCAACTGCAGGATTATCTTTATTAGATTATAAGAAACTAATGGAAACACCTTTTATTGATGAAATTATTTATTTGATTCTAAAGGGTATGAAAAATATCTCATAATCTAGTTGGTTAGATTGTTAAATATAACAATCTAACCTTTAAATTATTAATTAACAAAATCTGATAGTCTTTTTCCTTTTACCCATGCGTATTTGAGTTTATTAAAGTAATCATTTTTAGTAATTTTTGGATAAAGCTCCAAATATTCTTGCCCTTGAAACTCTTCATTTTCTTTAAAAGCTAATGGAAGTACACTAACTTTTTCTGGACGAAATCCATCAAAATATCCGAGTTCCCAAGGCATCCATTTAGATTCTTTTGAATTAGAAGTATAAATATATATTAGAGATTGACATTGTCTCATTCGCTTTCTTAATACATCTGCTGTATCAGCATTAACTTTATCTCTTTCTAAGAAAGGATCGGTAACCCAATCAACATATACTGTAAAATCACTTTCTTCTAAGAGGGTTTTTACACCCAATATTAATTCTGCATCCTTAATTGAATGAGATAAAAAGATATCAAAGTGATCTTGTTGTTTTTGACGATCAACGGATTCATTAAGTACGGATTCCATTGATATATTAAATTTTGAAGTAATTGCTCTATTTGCAGCAGAGCGTGCTTCTGATTGTGTAAAAAAAATCATATTTAAAGTTCTTGTTAAGTGTTGGATATATATTTTTTGATTAAAAAAAGAGCCTAATATTTAGGCTCTGTTTCATCGAGCTTATAATTGTAGTTGATGTAACAATCTCGAAATATGTGTCAAAAATCTCACATCAACTGTCATTCAGCGTTGAATCTTTAAATTACCAGCTTAACGCGCCACCAGTTTGGTAGTCAGTAACACGCGTTTCGAAGAAATTCTTCTCTTTACGCAAGTCCATCATTTCCGACATCCACTGGAATGGATTATTCACGCCAGCAAACTGTTCAGGCAAACCAAGTTGCGCTAAACGACGGTTACAGATGAATTTCAAATATTCTTCCATCATCGCTGCATTCATACCGAGTACACCGCGTGGCATAGTGTCACGTGCGTATTCGATTTCAAGCATCGTACCTTCAAGAATCATCTGAATGATTTCTTCCTGGAACTCGGTAGTCCATAAACCTGGGTTTTCGATTTTGATCTGGTTGATCATATCGATACCAAAATTCAGGTGCATAGACTCATCACGCAAGATGTACTGGAACTGCTCAGCAACACCATTCATCTTGTTACGACGGCCCATAGACAAAATTTGGCTGAAACCACAGTAGAAGAAGATACCTTCAAGTACACAGTAGAACGCGATCAGGTTGCGAAGCAAGATTTGGTCGTTTTCAGGTGTACCGGTTTTAAAAGTAGGATCAGTTAAAGACTGAGTATATTTCAAGCCCCACGCCGCTTTACGCGCTACTGATGGAACTTCGCGGTACATGTTGAAGACTTCGCCTTCATCCATACCCAAAGATTCGATACAGTATTGGTAAGCGTGAGTGTGAATCGCTTCTTCAAATGCCTGACGCAAGATGTACTGACGGCATTCAGGGTTGGTAATGTGACGGTAAATTGCCAATACCAAGTTGTTTGCGACCAATGAATCGGCAGTCGAGAAGAAACCAAGCGAACGCATGACAATAGTACGCTCATCTTCGGTTAAGCCATTTTCAGACTTCCAAAGTGCGATGTCGTGGTTCATGTTGACTTCTTGTGGCATCCAGTGGTTGGCACAACCGTCCAGATATTTTTGCCAAGCCCATTCGTATTTGAACGGTACAAGCTGGTTTAAGTCAGCACGACAGTTGATCATGGCTTTATCATCAACCTGTACACGCTGAGCGCCCATTTCAAGCTCTTCCAAGCCTGGGGCAACGTCAAGTTGATCTAGGGAAGCAGATGCTCTTGCCAACGAATCGGTTGGATTTGATCCTCGGTTTTGAGTGGCTCTAAGGGGTTGTGCAGTTGCCACATGCGACGGTGCGTTGTGTGCATCAGATACCACCTGTGAATGAGCCGTTTTTTTCGGTTCGACGGGCGCAGACTGGTGTTCAGGTGCAGCCGGTTTCTGTGAATCATCTTCGAAATCGTCCCAACTTAGGATAGACATATCAATTCTCTCTTCGATGCTTATATCTTTTATTAGACATCCAGCAAGGCTGAGATGTCCTACTATACGCTCAATTTGTGTAATCAAAATCAAGTTTTGTCGATCACTGCTCTAAACTTGTACGGTAGAGCAAATATCCCCACTACTTATTTTGATTACGCATCTTCTTACCTTGTTTTACCCAGAAGTAAGCAATGGGTACATAAAAGGTCAGAACAAAGGAAACAACCAATACCGCAAGTCCTAACATGTAGTTGTGAGTCATATGGAGCATGGTGGTTTCCTTTGTTGGTCTTAAAACTGAAATTACAAATGTTTGTCTAACCAAGCAATTTTGTTTTTGGGAAGCCAACATTGGAAATTCTTAGATGCTTCCATAATTAAAATATGGTCATTTGAATCTAAGTGCTTTTTCAGTTTTTCATAAACATCATTAGCGGTGCCATTATGACAAACCATCCAATGAGATTTCATTACTTTGGCATAACCATTGAAAGATTCAATTTCTTTGATTAAGCCATCATAATTTTGACCTGTTTTATTTAGGTCATAACTTATAGAATAAACAGCCATTTGTAGACTCCTTAAATATCATTAGGGCAGTTGTTACTCAAAAGTCCTTGACGATATTGCGAGATCAGGCGATTATTCACCTGCTTTTTGCGAAGCAATATGTCGAAGAACTCGCTTCTTAGACGGGAAAGGGGATCTGTAGGAAGATTCCCTTTTTTTTATGTCTAAAATTTGTCTCTTAGGGTGGGCTGTAGGAATTGCTTTGCCTTCGAGTGTTATGACTATCAAAATAATCAGAACAAAATTTCTTTCAAATTTGAATCCCCCTAAATCCCCCTTTTGCAAAGGGGGACTTGACATCCCGCCATTTGCTTCGAGGAGTCTACCTCTTTTATTAAAGGTGAGAAGCGCTGCTTCGCAAGGGGGAGGATTTAAAGCCCGTCAGATTACTGACAAGCCTCACAATCAGGATTGTCAATTGAACATGCCATTGGTACTGGCGCTGCTTGAGCAAAATCTTCTTCTTCAGCTTTCACTTCAGGCGCTACCGCAGCAGTAACAGGTGCTGCAACAGTTGCAGGTTTAACTGCGTTCAATGCGCCAGTGTTAATAGTCGATTTCTCGGCAGAAGTCGCACCCAATGCACGAAGATAATAAGTGGTTTTAAGACCACGTAACCAAGCCATTTTGTAAGTCAGGTCAAGTTTCTTACCGTTTGCACCAGAGATGTAAAGGTTAAGTGACTGAGCTTGGTCAATCCATTTTTGACGACGTGATGCAGCATCCACAATCCAGCGTGGTTCAACTTCAAACGCAGTCGCGAAGATTGCTTTAAGCTCTTCAGGAATACGTGAAATCTTTTGAACAGAACCTTCGAAATGTTTCAGGTCGTTCACCATCACCGCATCCCAAAGACCGCGATCTTTTAACGCACGTACCAGGTACGGGTTGATCACTGTGAATTCACCAGAAAGGTTAGATTTCACATACAAGTTCTGGAAAGTTGGTTCGATCGACTGAGAAACACCACAGATGTTCGAAATGGTCGCAGTCGGTGCAATCGCCATCACGTTGGAGTTACGCATCCCGTCTTTTTGAACTTTGGCACGCAAAGTGTCCCAGTCCAAACGTTGTGTACGGTCTACTTCAAACATACGCTCAGGACGTGTTTTCGCAACCAGGTCAAGTGAGTCGATCGGTAAAATACCCTGATCCCACAGTGAACCTTTAAAAGTTTCGTAAGTACCACGTTCAACAGCCAAATCGCTCGATGTTGAAATCGCGTAGTAGCTAATCACTTCCATAGATTCATCAGCAAAATCTACCGCAGCATCTGAACCGTAGGCCAATTTCATTTCATACAATGCATCCTGGAAGCCCATGATGCCCATACCGACCGGACGGTGTTTCAAGTTCGAATTTTTCGCTTGCGGAACAGCGTAGTAGTTGATGTCGATGACGTTATCGAGCATACGAACAGCAGTTTTCACTGTACGCGCCAATTTTTCGCGATCTAACACACCACCTTGAACGTGTTGTACCAGGTTGATCGAACCCAAGTTACATACCGCAATTTCTTCTTTGCTTGTGTTCAAAGTAATTTCTGTACACAAGTTAGATGAGTGAACTACGCCCACGTGTTGTTGTGGTGAACGCAAGTTACATACGTCTTTGAATGTGATCCACGGGTGACCTGTTTCAAACAACATAGACAGCATTTTGCGCCACAAATCTTTTGCACGTACTTTTTTGTGCAACATGTTTGTTTCTTTGGCAATGCCTTCGTAGTAAGCATAACGCTCAGCAAATTCAGAACCCGTTAAGTCGTGAAGATCCGGTGTTTCCGATGGTGTGAAAAGTGTCCATTCAGCATCCTCAAAGACACGTTGCATAAACAAGTCAGGAACCCAGTTTGCTGTATTCATGTCATGCGTACGGCGACGGTCATCACCCGTGTTTTTACGCAGTTCCAGGAATTCTTCGATGTCCAGGTGCCAGGTTTCAAGGTATGCACATACGGCACCTTTACGCTTACCACCTTGGTTAACGGCAACAGCGGTATCGTTCGCCACTTTAAGGAATGGAACAACACCTTGTGACTTACCGTTTGTACCTTTGATATACGAGTTCAAGGCACGAACTGGTGTCCAGTCATTACCTAAACCGCCAGCCCATTTAGACAACATTGCGTTATCACGCATCGCGCCATAAATGTCATACAGGTCATCATCAATGGTCGTTAAATAGCAGCTCGACAACTGTGGACGTAGTGTTCCTGAGTTAAACAGGGTAGGCGTAGACGCCATGTAATCGAAGCTCGACAATAAATTATAGAACTCGATTGCACGTTCTTCACGGTTTTCTTCGTTGAGTGAAAGACCCATCGAAACACGCATGAAGAATAATTGTGGCAATTCGAAACGTACGCCATCTGAATGGATGAAGTAACGATCAAATAAAGTTTGTAGACCTAAGTACGTGAATTGATTTGAGCGTTCTGGCTGAATCGCAGCTGCCAGTTTAGCCAGGTCAAAGTTAAGAAGTTCTGGAGAAAGCAGCTCAAGCTCGATACCTTTCTTCAAGAAAGTTTCAAGTGCATCGCCTTCATTGGTATCTGTAGACAGACCTAAAAACTCAAGACCTGTAGCAACCAAGTTGTCACGAAGTAAACGTGCAGTGACATAGGTATAGTTTGGTTCTTGTTCAATACGGGTACGTGTCGCCATCATCATGGTCGTTGAGATGTCAGACTCTTTTACGCCGTTGTACAAGTTTTTCACGGTCTCATCGACAATTGCCTGTACGTCAATGCCTTCAAGGCCTTCAGCAGCTTTTGCCACATGAGCTTCTAAGGCCCCTAGGTCAAGCGGTTTATGTTGACCGTTTGCAGTAATCACTTGCAGGGTTGGATGATGATGAGCGCCAGTTTGTTTGCGTGCTTCAGAGCGTTGTTCGCGGTAGATGACATACGCACGCGCAACTTTTTGTTCACCCGTACGCATGAGCGCCAGTTCAACTTGGTCTTGAATTTCTTCAATATGAATCGTGCCGCCTGACGGTAAACGACGGTTAAACGTATTCATGACCATTTCGGTCAGCTGCTCGATGCGGTCATGAATACGGCTTGAATCAGCGCTTTGCTGGCCTTCTACAGCCAAAAAAGCTTTACCTATCGCTACAGAAATTTTTTCTGAGTCAAAGGTGGCAACATCACCGGTGCGTTTAATCACCTGAAGTTGACCAGGAGTTGAAGTGATTACGCTCATTGTGGCATAGCTCCATTGTCATCTATTGTTTTATATGTGTGGACCATTTGAACTGGACGATATTTCATCTCAGTGTTTGATGATTAAACACAAGAACTAGTGGTTTAAAATCGGAATAAGCACAAGATACGGGAAAATTCAGGGTAGATCAATATTGACATTTCGTTAAAATTTTTGATTGAACTCTGCAATGATCCTTTGCAAAAACGTCCCTATTTTTATGTTTCTTGTAGAAGCCTTATCAGACAAGGGCATAGCATATCAAAGCTAAAAAAATGTGCTTATAGATAACATTGTGGATAACTTAAAAGAAATGGGCTAACTAGTCAGAAACTGTGCAAACAGCAGGGTGGATCAAAAAATAGACATTTTGTAACTTGATATTTCTAAAAATTCCCTGAAAATCACTAAAATATGAAAAATCCAATAAATTCAATGTTTAAAAAAAACATAACAAAATGCTACTTTGATGTATCAGTTTGGTGAACGGTATCTTGTTTACAATGTAAACGTGTGTATATTGCTGAATATATTAAAGCGTATCCAATGGATTTTTAAGGATACCTTAATCCAATATAAAGGGGCATTTTATGAGCCAAGAAGAAAAGTTACCTAAAATTTTAATTGTTGAAGACGATGAACGTCTTGCGCGTTTGACTCAAGAATACCTTATCCGTAATGGGTTGGAGGTTGGGGTAGAGCCTGACGGTAATCGTGCAATCCGCCGTATCATTGCTGAACAACCGGATTTGGTGGTGCTTGATGTGATGTTGCCGGGTGCAGATGGTTTGACCATTTGTCGTGAAGTGCGTCCACATTATCATCAACCAATTTTGATGTTGACTGCACGTACTGAAGATATGGATCAGGTTTTGGGTCTGGAAATGGGTGCCGATGACTACGTTGCCAAACCAGTTCAACCGCGTGTATTGCTTGCCCGTATCCGTGCCTTGCTACGCCGTACCGACAAGGCACCTGAAGATGAAGTAGCTCAACGCATCGAATTTGATGACCTTGTGATTGATAACGGTGGCCGTTCAGTGACCTTGAATGGCGATTTGGTTGACTTTACCAGCGCTGAATATGACCTGTTATGGCTGTTGGCTTCAAATGCTGGTCGTATCCTGTCTCGTGAGGATATTTTTGAGCGTCTGCGCGGCATTGAATATGATGGTCAGGACCGTTCAATCGATGTGCGTATCTCACGTATCCGTCCAAAAATTGGCGATGATCCTGAAAATCCAAAACGTATTAAGACTGTACGTAGTAAAGGCTATCTGTTCGTTAAAGAAACCGGTCTTTAAGCGCTACCCGCTAATTTTATAGGACAGCTTCGTGTTTAAACACAGTATATTCTTGCGCATTTATGCGGGGTTAGTGATTTTAGTCGCCTTGGTGGCTTTATTTGGCTACCTGTTGGTACAAATCATCAATTACCAGCGCGCACAAGAATATCGTGAATCTTTAACCGATGGCATTTCTTATATCATTAGCGAGGGTATTGCCCGACAGCCGAATGAGCAACAAAAGCGGGACTGGATTTCTGATGCTTCAGATTTGCTTGAGCTGCCCATTTATTATGTCGATGCCAACAAGGTCGATTTATCCCGTGCCGAGCAAAGACGGGTCGAGGAGCGTAAAGCGGCGGTTCGTTATGACGCAGAAAACTCCATTGCCTATATTATTATTGGGTTAAGGGATGATCCCAAGCATTTACTTTATGTAAAAGTAGATAAAATTGGGGAACGTCAAATGAAGGCGTTGCCGATTTTTATTCTGGATTATCTGGTGTATTACCCTGGGCAGGAAAAAGAATATCTTGCCAAAATTCAAGCGAATTTTTCTTATCCAATTGCCATTGAAAAAGTTCAAAACCTGCCGCTCGATTCAGAGCAAATTGGCCGACTTCGACTAGATCACAGTATTATT
This sequence comes from Acinetobacter sp. NS-4, assembly GCF_037402435.1. Classification (NCBI taxonomy): domain Bacteria; kingdom Pseudomonadati; phylum Pseudomonadota; class Gammaproteobacteria; order Moraxellales; family Moraxellaceae; genus Acinetobacter; species Acinetobacter sp. NS-4. Next base: position 94,280 of record NZ_JBBEUE010000004.1, read on the forward strand.
TTATACCGTGATAATGCCTCGGTGCGCGGTACCACTATCTCGATTGTTTCACCGATGCCAAGTTCACCTTCAGAGGTGCTGGTTTTAGGTCCGGTACCCTTATTTAACTGGATGCCTTTCCAGTTGGCTGCAGGCATTACCTTGTTAAGCTTGTTTGTATTGAGCCTTGGGGTATATGGTTTGCTGGTGCCTATGCAGCGTCGCTTACGCGAAGTAAATTATGCCTTGCATCGCATGAAATCGGGTGACATGACTTTGCGTTTGCCGGTTGATGGTACCGATGAAATGGCCAGTCTGGCGACCAATTACAACAGCATGTCTGATCACATTCAGCGTTTGATTGAGGCGCAGCGTGAGCTGATGCGTGCAGTTTCGCATGAGCTGCGGACGCCTGTGGCGCGTATTCGTTTTGGTATGGAGATGCTGGCGGAAGAGGAAGATTACGACTATCGCTTGCAGCAGGTCGAAATGATTGATAAGGATATTGAGGCACTGAATACCTTGATCGATGAAATCATGACCTATGCAAAACTGGAGCAAGGTACGCCTTCTTTAGATTTTGAAAAAATTATTCTGTTTGAAGTATTGGATCAGGTGGTTATTGAAACCGAAGCCCTGAAGACTCAAAAAGAAATTGAACTGAAAGCGCCGCCTATTACTATAGTGGTGGATGCTGAACGTCGTTACTTGCATCGTGTGGTGCAGAATCTGGTCGGTAATGCGGTTCGCTACTGCGACCATAAGGTGATTGTCAGTGGCGGAATTAATGACGAAGGCTTGGCTTATGTTCAGGTAGAGGATGACGGGGCAGGTGTGCCGGAAGAAGAGCGTCAGCGCATTTTTGAAGCTTTCGCACGTCTGGATGACAGTCGTACCCGTGCTTCCGGAGGCTATGGTTTAGGTTTATCCATTGTGAGTCGTATTGCATACTGGTTTGGCGGTAAGATTGAAGTCGATCAAAGTCCGGTTTTGGGTGGTGCACGCTTCACCATGTGCTGGCCTGTGCAGCGCTTTAATAAAACCAAAAAGAAAACCAATCTTATAAAAGATGGCATCTTGAATACAGAATTTTAGATTATAAAAAGCACCGGATTCGGTGCTTTTTAGTCTTATTCGTGACTGGTAGCATCCGGTTCAATCAGGCTTTTTCCCTGTTTTAAGCTGGCGAGTGCATCTGCATTGAAATCTAGCAGCAAAGAATTGTTTTTGGGGTCAATTGCATAATGGCTGATCAATTTCTGGTCCCCGTTTAATGTTTCGACCCTGTATTCATCAGCAACGTTTAAAATAGCTTCGAGATTGGTGGTGGTTGAAGCAAAGTCCTGGCGGAAAAGATCATAAATATCACGCAGGTCAAAAATAGCATCACGTGCATCTGGATGTTTCTCGATATATCGTTCCACATGACGCACTAACAGTTGTGCAAAGAAGAAGTATTCAGATTCATGGGCATATTTTAATGTCATTATAGTTTCTCCTGTCTATTCACTTTTTGAGTTTTAAATACAAATATCACAAACTGTTAAACGCATGTCAAAGTGTTGCAAAAAAACCACAAGAATAAAGCAGCTTATGCAAAAAATATGGGTTAGCTTATAAAGCAAAGAAGGTGATTTATGTTTAATGTCGTGATGATCAGGAGGAAAATTTAATCAATTTCCGTGGTTGCTATCATTTTTTAAATAAATACTGAAAATAAAATGAACTTTTAAAATAGATGGGATATTCATTAATAACTGCACTTCTGGTTTGAGAAATAAGTGAGTAAAAATTCCTCATAAAATCTTAATGTGAGAAAATTTAATAAAAATAACTATTTTTATTAAATAAAACGATAAAAGTTGTGTGTAAGGGAATATACGCAAATTAAAAGCGGTAATGTCGAAAAAATCATCCAAAAGACTAAGGCTTATAAGCTAGCAAGTGAAATCATAAATCAGGTACAATTGGCGGGATTAATTTTGTGTTTGGTGTATTTGAAGGCCAATACATACATTCTTTGTTAATAAATTAGGCCTGCCAGGAGTTATCCCCGCATGAGTGCCATTACTCCATACGATTGGGCAATTATTGCCTTCGTGATCGGCGTTACATTTCTTTGTGTCTTTATGCTCACAGTTCCTTTACTCCTTGGGGGTAAATCATGGGGCCGTGCAAAGCAAGAGCAATTTGAGTCAGGTGTGGTAGGGGCTGGTGGAGCACGTATCCGCTTGTCTGCAAAGTTCTACTTGGTTGCTATTTTCTTTGTGGTATTTGACCTGGAAGCACTGTATCTCTACGCATGGGCTACATCAGTTCGTGAAGTAGGTTGGTTCGGTTTTACCACTGTTGTAATTTTTGTGGTCGATTTATTGATTGCTTTGGTTTATGCCATTTCTGTAGGGGCATTAAACTGGGCACCAACCGATCGTCTCAAAGCAGCAGTTATGAAGTCGAAAGTGGGTTCACCGAATATGAACCTTGCCGACATTACGCGCTTCAATTCTATTGAAGAGTTGGTTGTTGATCCTACAGGTCAAATTCCAGCTCAATCATCTGGTCGTGTGAAAAAATCTGCGACTACATCATCTAGTAAGGAGTAACCCGGGAATGAAATATACATTAACCCGTGCGAATCCGGATGCTGATCAATATCCACTTCAAGAGCGTCAGATCGTTAGCGATCCGCTTGAAGAAGAAGTGAATAAAAATGTGTTCATGACTCGTTTAGAGGATGTAATGCATACAGCTGTAAACTGGGGCCGTAAAAACTCTGTATGGCCGTTTAACTTTGGTACATCATGCTGTTATGTAGAATATGCAACCACCTTGACCGGTGTGCATGATATGTCACGTTTCGGTGCCGAGGTTATTCGTGCTTCACCGCGTCAGGCTGACTTAATGATTGTTGCAGGGACCTGCTTCGTGAAAATGGCACCTGTAATCCAGCGTCTATACGAGCAAATGTTAGAGCCTAAATGGGTGATTTCAATGGGTGCTTGTGCAAACTCTGGCGGTATGTACGACATCTATTCAGTGGTTCAAGGTGTGGATAAAATCATCCCTGTCGATGTGTACATCCCAGGTTGTCCGCCACGTCCTGAAGCATTGCTGCAAGCATTAATGTTGTTACAAGACCAAATTCAATTAGAGCGCCGTCCGCTTTCAGCGGTCATTGGTGATGATCTTCAGCCAGTATATAAGCCAAAGATGCAGCCAGAACGTGACCGTAAGAATGCTGAACGTATTGCAGTGAAAAACTTACGCTCTATGGATGAAATTAAATAATCTGAGCGACAAAATATTGATGCACCCGGTCTGGGTGTAATTGTCGTTTAAGGTTGCCTGAATTTGTATTAAATAGGAAGCCAAGCCAATGGCTGAAACTAACATTGCTATGCCAGAATCAACTCCAGTTGATTCACGCCCAGCATTTGCAATTATAGAAGAGCTCAAAACCAAATTTGGTGAGAACTTCTTTGTGCAAACGACTTTTGAAGACTTTCCAACAGTCTGGGTTGAGCGCGCACGTGTACAAGAAGTTTTAATGTTCTTGCGTACAGTGGCACGTCCTTACGTGATGCTGTTCGACTTGTCTGCAGTAGATGAACGCTTGCGTACTCACCGTGACGGTTTGCCTGCGTCAGACTTCACTGTGTTCTATCACTTGTTGTCGCTAGAGCGTAACAGTGATATTCGTATTAAAGTTGCCTTGAATGAGAGTGATCTCAATATTCCAACAGCAACCAACATTTGGCCAAATGCCAACTGGTACGAACGTGAAGCTTACGATATGTTTGGTATCAACTTCGAAGGGCATCCAATGCTCCGTCGTATTTTGTTGCCAACATATTGGGAAGGTCACCCGCTACGTAAAGAATATTCTGCACGTGCCACTGAATATACGCCGTATATGCAGAACCAGGCGAAACAGGATTTTGAACAGGAACATCTTCGTTTCGTTCCTGAAGACTGGGGTCTAAAACGCGGTAATGCCGATGAAGACTTCATGTTCCTGAACTTGGGGCCTAACCATCCATCTGCGCACGGTGCCTTCCGTGTGATCTTGCAGCTAGACGGCGAAGAAGTGAAAGACTGTGTGCCTGACATTGGTTATCACCACCGTGGTGTGGAAAAGATGGCTGAACGTCAAACCTGGCATTCATTCATTCCCTATACCGACCGTGTCGACTACCTGGGTGGTTGTGCGCAAAACATGCCTTATGTAATGGGTGTGGAGCAACTTGCGGGAATCACCGTTCCTGACCGTGCGCAATGTATCCGTGTCATGATGTCTGAATTGTTCCGTATCAATAACCACTTGTTATATATCGGTACAGCCATTCAGGATGCCGGCGGTATGACCCCAGTATTCTATATGTTCGCTGACCGTCAGAAAATCTATGACGCTATTGAAGCGATCACTGGCTACCGTATGCACCCGGCGTGGTTCCGTATTGGTGGTACAGCACATGACCTTCCAAACAACTGGCAATCACTCATTCGCGAAATCCTGGACTGGATGCCGAAGCGTATGAATGAATACTATACCGCAGCATTGAAAAACTCGGTGTTTATTGGTCGTACCCGTAATGTTGCGCAATACGATGCAAAATCTGCGTTGGCTTGGGGTGTGACTGGTACAGGTTTACGTGCAACAGGGATCGACTTCGACGTACGTAAATACCGTCCTTATAGCGGTTATGAAAACTACGATTTCGACGTACCGGTTGAATACGAAGGCGATGCTTACGCGCGTGTGATTGTTCACTTCCGTGAAATCGAACAATCGCTGAAAATCATCAAACAGTGCTTAGACAACATGCCTTCTGGTGCGTACAAAGCAGACCATCCACTGGCTGTTCCACCACCAAAAGACAAGACATTACAAGATATTGAAACCTTGATTACGCACTTCTTAAGCGTATCATGGGGTCCTGTAATGCCTGCAGGTGAAGCATCTGTGATGGCGGAAGTGGTAAAAGGTGCGTCTAACTATTACTTGACTTCAGACAAGTCAACCATGAGTTACCGTACCCGTATTCGTACACCGACTTTCACGCACTTACAGCAAATGCCTTCTGTGATTAATGGCAGTCTTGTGTCTGACTTAATCATTTATTTAGCGACAATTGACGTCGTAATGGCTGACGTGGATCGCTAAGGGGTAATCGCATTATGATGATTTTGACTGATAAAAAGCCACGTGTGAATGTTGAAGGGATTTTAACTTCGGAAGAAATCCACGAAATTGAACATCACATTGGTCACTATCCGTACCCACGTGCTGCATGTCTAGATGCGCTGAAGTGTGTACAACGCCGTAATGGCTGGGTAGATGATGCACAAATGAATGCAATTGCTCAGCTTTTGAGTATGAGTGTTGCAGATCTTGAAGGGGTTGCGACTTTCTATAACCGTATTTACCGTCAACCGGTCGGTCGTCACGTAATTTTATTATGTGACTCGATCGCGTGTTTCTTGATGGGTGCGGAAACTTTGGCAGAAGCCTTTCAGCGTGAATTGGGTATTCAATTTGGTCAAACCACCGCTGACGGTCGTTTCACTTTATTGCCAATCTGCTGCTTGGGTAACTGTGACAAAGGTCCAACCCTGATGATTGATCAAGACACGCACGGTTTGGTTGAAGTAACTTCAATTAAACAGTTATTGGAGAAGTATGTATGAATACTGAACCAAAACCAATTTATGGCGACGGTAACCCAGAAACTCACCCATTAACATGGCGTTTGAGCAAACAGGAACATGTTCGTAGTGCAGATGATTACGAAACACTTGAAGGTTATGCCGGCTTCAAAAAAGCCATTGGCATGCAACCGAAAGAAGTTCTTGAGGTAATTAAAGCTGCGACTGTAAAAGGCCGTGGTGGTGCAGGTTTCCCGGCAGGGATTAAATGGTCGCTTATGGCGCCAAATGATGGTGGTCCACGCTACCTGATCTGTAATGCCGATGAAATGGAACCAGGTACTTTCAAAGACCGTTTGTTGATGGAAAAACTTCCGCATCAATTGATCGAAGGTATGCTGATTGCAGGCTATACGCTAGAAGCAACTCAGGGTTATATCTTTATCCGTGGTGAGTACATCGAAGCTGCTGGCTACTTAAATGAAGCGTTAGAGCAAATCCGTGCCAAAGGTTACCTGGGTGAAAACATCCTTGGTACTGGCTGGAACTTCGAAATGCATGTGCATACCGGTGCGGGTCGTTATATCTGTGGTGAAGAAACCGCATTGATTAACTCGCTTGAAGGTCGCCGTGCCAACCCACGTACCAAACCACCATTCCCGCAAGTTGCAGGTGCTTGGGGTCGTCCTACGATTGTCAACAACGTAGAGACTTACAACAACTTACCGGCAATCATGCTGCGTGGTCCTGAATGGTATATCGGCTTATCTGCGGGTAAATCGAAAGATCCAGGTACCAAAATTTACGGTGCATCAGGCAAAGTGAAATTCCCGGGTCTTTGGGAACTTCCATTTGGTACCACTGCACGTGAAGTGATTGAAGATCACGCTGGTGGTATGCGCGACGGTTTGAAACTGAAAGCGTGGTTACCAGGTGGTGCCTCGACTGACTTCCTGGCAGCAGAGCATATCGACTTGCCAATGGATGCAGAAAGCATTATGAAAGCAGGTTCACGTTTAGGTACCTGTCTATTGATGGTAGTTGATGAAACCCAATGTATGGTTTCAGCAACCCGTAACCTAGAAGAATTCTTTGCACGCGAATCATGTGGTTTCTGTACGCCTTGCCGTGATGGCTTACCTTGGGCTGTGAAAGCGCTGAAAGCACTGGAAGATGGCACAGGTAAGAAAGAAGATATCGATCACTTACAAGAACTGACTCGTAAGCTTTGGATTGGTAAAACTTTCTGTGCCCACGCACCGGGTGCAATGGAGCCGCTTATGGGTGCACTCAAATATTTCCGTGGCGAATTTGAAGCGAAGGTTGTGAATGCCGCCGCTCAAACCAGCAACGTAGAACAAGCTTAAGGAATTCGACTATGGCTACAATTCATGTCGATGGCAAATCGTATGAAGTCAACGGCTCGGAAAACTTGCTACAAGCATGTTTGAGTCTTGGCATTGATATCCCATACTTTTGTTGGCATCCATCCTTAGGTTCTGTCGGTTCTTGCCGTCAATGTGCCGTGACCCAGTACGCGAATCCAGAAGATACGCGTGGCCGTTTGGTCATGTCATGTATGACGCCTGCATCTGACAATACCTACATCTCGATTGAAGACAAAGAAGCCAAAGATTTCCGTGCTTCGATTGTTGAATTCTTGATGACCAACCATCCGCACGACTGTCCAGTCTGTGAAGAAGGGGGGCACTGTCATTTACAAGATATGACTGTAATGACGCAGCATGACCGTCGTCGCTACCGTTTCACGAAGCGTACCCATTACAACCAGGAGCTTGGCTCATTCATTTCTCACGAAATGAACCGTTGTATTGCGTGCTACCGTTGTGTACGTTACTACAAAGATTATGCGGGTGGTACAGACTTTGGTGTCTACGCAAGTGCATCACGAGTTTACTTTGGTCGTCCAGAATCAGGTACTTTAGAATCTGAATTCTCTGGTAACTTGACTGAGGTTTGTCCTACAGGTGTATTTACCGACAAAACTCACTCTGAACGCTATAACCGTAAGTGGGACATGCAGTATGCGCCAAGCGTATGCCAAGGCTGTTCTTCAGGTTGTAACATCTCTCCGGGTGAACGTTATGGCGAACTTCGTCGCGTAGAAAACCGTTTCAATGGTGACGTTAACCAATATTTCCTTTGCGACAAAGGTCGTTTTGGTACAGGTTATGTGAACCGTGCAGACCGTCCACGTCAACCACAATTACGTGATGGTGCCAACGTAACGACTATTTCAGTTGATCAGGCATTAGATACCGTGATTGCAAATATCCAGGGCAAAAAAGTTCTAGGTATTGGTTCACCACGTGCATCGCTTGAAACTAACTTCGCGCTTCGCGAACTTGTTGGTCAAGATAACTATTCAACCGGTATGTCGCAAAAAGAGCAAAGCCTGGTTGAACTTGCAGCTTCTATCATGCAAACCGAGGGTGTCTATAACCCGACCATGCGTGAAATCGAAAGCTATGATGCTGTGTTGATCCTGGGTGAAGACTTAACCCAAACTGCGCCACGCATGGCATTGTCTGTGCGTCAGGCTGCGAAAAACAAAGCCAAAGAAATGGCAGCAGAACGTCGCACCCAAGAATGGTTGGCTGAACCGCTACAACGTATTGGTCAGGATGAAAAATCTCCAATCTTCATTCTTACTGCTACACAAACACGTTTAGCAGACGTAGCGACTGGTGAAGTTGTTGCATCTCCAAACGATATCGCGCGTTTAGGCTTTGCGGTTGCTGCTGGTGTTAAAGGTGAAAGCATTCTTGGTTTAGATGACGATGCCAAAGCATTTGCGCAAACCATTGCTGATACCTTAAAAGCGGCTAAAAAACCACTGATCATCTCTGGTACAAGCTTGCAAGATGCTGCGATCATGGAAGCTGCTGCACAAGTGGCTCAGAACCTAGGTAATGCAGGCTTAACCTTGACTGTTCCTGAAGTGAACTCAATGGGCTTGGCAATCTTCGGTGGTCAAAGCTTAGAACAAGCTTTCGCGCAAGATTACGACACCATTATTGTGGTTGAAAATGACCTTTACCGTCGTTTACCCGCTGCACAAGTGAATGCTGCACTTTCAGGCAAAGAAGTGATTGTTCTAGATCACTCTGAAACTGAAACAGTGAAGAAAGCGGATATTGTGCTTTCAGCTGCCAGCTTCGCGGAAGGTGATGGTACTGTGGTATCGCAAGAAGGCCGTGCACAACGTTTCTACCAAGTGTATGACCCAAGCTACTACAAACCTGAACTTGCGATCAAAGAATCATGGCGCTGGTTGCATGCCATTGAAACTGGTGTGAAAGGCAAAGCGATTTCTTGGACATTGCTTGACGATGTTATTGAATCCGTAGTGAAAAACGTTCCTGCACTTGAAGCAATTCAAGATGTAGCACCAGACGCGGGTTACCGTGTCCATGGCTTGAAGATTGCACGTGAACCACGTCGTTATTCAGGTCGTACCTCTATGCGTGCTCCGCTTTCAGTGCATGAACCTAAACAGCCAGTCGATGTTGATTCTGCATTAACATTCTCTATGGAAGGTTATGTGGGTAATCAGACTCCATCTTCACTGGTTCCATTTGCATGGTCTGCAGGCTGGAACTCTCCACAAGCCTGGAACAAATTCCAGGACCAAGTGGGTGGTCACTTAAAAGGCGGTGATTCAGGTATTCGTTTATTCGATCGTTTGGCTAAACGTCCTGTACGTACATTCGTTGCTCCAGCACCAGTACTTGTAAATGCTGAAAGCTTCCGTTTAGTGCCTATGCATCATATCTTTGCTTCTGGTGAATTTACTGTGAAAACTCCGGCCATGGAATCACGTATTCCGAATGCCATGTTTGCAGTAGGTGAGCAAGATGCTGCGCGTCTAAACGTTCAAGATGGTCAAAAAATTACTGTGAAAGCAGGCGAGGCAACCATTAGCCTTCCAGTTCAAGTGATCGAATATTTACCTACAGGTTATATCGGTTATCCAATTGGTCTTGCACCAACGGTTTCACTTGCAGAACCTGTCTCAGTCGCGGTAGGAGTGTAATTCATGAATCAAGAAATTATACGTCAAACACCGCTATGGGCTGAGAACTGGCCAATCGCTTATTCTGTGGTTCAAGCGATTGTGATCTTGCTTGTAGTGGTGCTTGTCGCTGCGTTGATGTCATTCATCGAACGTCGTTTACTTGCGTTATGGCAAGACCGTTACGGTCCAAACCGTGTTGGTCCCGGGGGGATGTTCCAGATCGTTGCCGACATGCTGAAAATCATGTTTAAGGAAGACTGGACACCTAAGTTTGCCGACAAACTGACTTTCCGTTTAGCACCAGCAGTTGCGATGGCGACTGCAGTGCTTTCATTCATGGTGATTCCTGTAAGTCCAACAATGGGCGTAGCAGACATGAGTATCGGCCTGTTGTTCTTTATGGCAATGGCAGGTATTGCAGTCTATGCAGTGTTGTTCGGTGGCTGGTCTTCAAATAACAAATATGCGTTATTGGGGGGTCTACGTTCTGCAGCTCAAACCATTTCTTATGAAGTGTTCCTGGGTATCTCGCTGATGGGTGTGGTGGCAATTGCCGGTTCATTCAACATGCGTGAAATTGTTGAAGCACAACGCGATGTTTGGTTTGTGATTCCACAATTCTTAGGTTTCATCATCTTTATTGTTGCAGGTGTTGCAGTAACGCACCGTCATCCATTTGACCAACCGGAAGCTGAACAAGAATTGGCCGAAGGTTATCACGTCGAATACGGCGGTATGAAATGGGGTATGTTCTTCGTTGCAGAATATGTCAACGTGGTTCTTATTTCAGCATTGATCGTCACTCTATTCTTTGGCGGTTGGTTAGCACCATTTAACCTAGAAATTCCATTTATTCCACCAGTATTCTGGTTCATTATCAAAACAGCATTCTTTGTGATGATGTTTGTCTTGGCACGTGGTTCACTCATGCGTCCACGTTATGACCAAGTGATGAATTTTGGTTGGAAGATTTGTTTGCCATTGGCGTTGGTCAACTTGTTGGTGACTGGTGCTGTGATTCTGATGAATCAGGCCTAGGACAGCAGGGAGTACAAAATGTATAAAATTCTAGCTGGATTCGGGTCAATCGTACGTTCACTGTGGATGGTCTTCAGCCACGTGACACGTAAACGTGACACTATTCTTTATCCAGAAGTACCGGGTGAACAAATTGTTCCGCCACGTTTTCGTGGTCGTATTGTCTTGACACGTGACCCGGATGGCGAAGAGCGCTGTGTTGCATGTAACTTATGTGCGGTGGCTTGTCCGGTGGGCTGTATTTCACTACAAAAAGCAGAAAAAGAAGATGGTCGTTGGTATCCGGAGTTTTTCCGTATCAACTTCTCTCGTTGTATTTTTTGCGGTATGTGTGAAGAAGCGTGTCCAACGACTGCAATTCAAATGACACCAGACTTCGAGTTAAGTGAATACGTTCGTCAAGACTTGGTTTACGAGAAAGAGAACTTGCTCATTTCAGGTCCTGGTAAATATCCGGACTACAACTTCTACCGTGTAACCGGTATGGCAGTTACAGGTAAAGACAAAGGTCAGGCACAACGTGAAAGTGCACCTGTTGACGTACGGAGCTTATTACCATGATGTGGCCATTTTATTTGATGGCACTCGTGGCCATTGTATCTACGGTTCGTGTTGTAACTAACGCGAATCCTGTACATGCTTTATTAAGCCTGATCGTGTCATTGCTTGCTGTCGCAGGCATGTTCATGATCGTGGGCGCGCCATTTGCTGGTGCGCTTGAAATTATTGTTTATGCTGGCGCAATCATGGTGTTGTTCGTGTTTGTGGTGATGATGCTGAATCTTGGTCAACATACGGTTGAACAGGAACGTAAATGGCTGACTTCATCTGCATGGGCATATCCAGCATTGATGAGTTTCCTGATGGGCTTAGTGCTTGTCTGGATGCTTGGTTCAGATTACACAACCGCAGGTCCTGTGATGGGCACTCAAGTTGTGGGACCTAAAGCTGTAGGTACAGCGCTCTTTACTCACTACTTACTATTGGTAGAAGTTGCCGCAATGTTATTGCTTGCAGCCCTCGTTGCAGCATTCCACTTAGGTAAACGTGAACCAAGTGCAAAAGAGGAAAAAGAATAATGGGCAACATTCCTTTAGAACATGGTTTGATCGTTGCAACCATTCTTTTTGCACTGGGTTTTTACGGTGTAATGGTGCGACGCAACCTATTATTTATGTTGATGAGCCTTGAAATCATGATGAACGCAGCTGCGCTTGCGTTCGTTTTAGCGGGTAGTGCATGGTTACAGCCAGATGGACAGATTATGTTTATCTTGATTTTAACTCTTGCTGCTGCAGAGGCTTGTATTGGTCTTGCGATCGTCCTTCAGTTCTACCATCGCTTCCATCATTTGGATGTGGATGCTGCTAGTGAGATGCGCGGATGAGTTATTTATATTTAACAGTATTATTTCCGCTCATTGGTTTTGTCCTCTTAGCGGCGGGGCGTAACAAGCTTCCTGAAAATGTAGCAGCCATTATTGGTGTCGGTTCAGTCGGTTTATCTGCTTTATTTGCACTGATTGCTGGCATGGGCTTTGTAAGCAATGGTTCAGTGGCTCAAGTTCAACATCTTTGGACTTGGTTCAATGTCGGTGGTTTTGCACCCGGCATGAGCCTGCATTTAGATGGCCTGTCTTTACTCATGACCGGCATGATCACAGGTGTGGGTTTCCTGATTCACATCTTTGCATCATGGTACATGCGCGGTGAAGAAGACTTCGCACGTTTCTTCTCTTACTTCAACCTGTTCGTAGCAAGTATGTTGCTGCTCGTTCTTGGCGATAACCTGGCGTTATTGTTCTTGGGTTGGGAAGGCGTAGGTCTGTGTTCTTACCTGTTGATTGGTTACTACTACCAAAACCCTGAAAATGGTTTTGCGGCAATCAAGGCATTTACCGTAACCCGTATTGGTGATGTGTTCTTGCTGATTGCATTGTTCTTGCTTTACCAACAGTTTGGTACTTTGCATATTGGAACAATCGTTGCCAATGCACCTCAAGTTTTAGCGGGTGACCATTCACTTGCGATCTGGACATCATTAATGTTGTTCTTGGGTGCTGCCGGTAAATCTGCGCAAATTCCATTACAGACATGGTTGGCCGATGCAATGGCAGGTCCTACACCTGTTTCTGCATTGATCCATGCTGCAACAATGGTAACAGCAGGTATTTACCTGTGCTGCCGTATGTTCTCCGTGCTTGAAATGACACCAGAAGTGATGATGTTTATCTCGATCACTGGTGCGGTAACATTGATTGTTGCTGGTTTTGCTGCATTGGTTCAAACCGACATCAAACGTATTCTGGCTTACTCAACCATGAGTCAGCTGGGTTATATGTTTATGGCTGTGGGTGCTGAAGCATACCAGGCTGGTCTGTTCCACATGCTTTCACACGCATTCTTCAAGGCATTATTATTCTTGTCTTCTGGTGCGGTGATTCTGGCTTACCACCACGAACAAAACATTTTCAAAATGGGTGGCTTGTTCAAACATAACAAATTCCTGTTTGCCTGCTTCGCGATTGGTGGCGGTGCGTTGGCTGCAATTCCATTCTTGACCATCGGCTTCTTCTCTAAAGATGCCATCCTTGGTGCAGTTTGGGCACAAAGCCATATTGCAAATCTTCCTGTATATAACTGCTTGTACTGGACAGGTGTTGCCGGTGCGTTCTTAACTTCAATCTATACATTCCGTTTAATCTGGGTTGTATTCTTTGGCAAAGAAAACACACCGTATCACGAAATCAAAGGCGCAACTTATTGGGCTCCGCTGGGTATCCTTGCGGTACTTTCAACTGGTCTGGCTTACTTCTTGAAAGCACCAGTAGAAGCTGCGTTAACCAAAGCCAATATTCCAGCATTTGTCATTCCTGAAGCGCTTGAAGCAGGTGTACACGGTGCTGAATATACAGCAGTAGGTATCGCACTTGCCGGTCTGGTGGTGGGTATTGTGTTATTTGCCTTTGCATATAATGCAGTGAAAGCTTTTGCCCGTACTCCATTCGGTGCTGGTCTTGCTAATATCTGCCGTAATGCACTTGGTTTTGATGCGTTGTATAACATCGTATTTGTGAAACCATATTTGCTTATCGCGAAAATTTTAGGTCGTGATCCGATTGATGGCTTGTGGTTAGTGCTTCCTGCCATTGTGAAAGGTGGCCATAGCTTCACCAGCTCACGTCAAACAGGTTCATTGCGTGAATACGCATCAAGTATGTCACTCGGTGTAGTGGTGTTACTGATGATCCTGATCGTGATTCAGGTAGTGGGGAAATAAGATGGAAATCACAAACAACTGGATTTTACCCGCGCTGATCCTCGTACCGTTCATTGCAGGTTTTATTTGCTGGTTAGTTGACAAGTTCAACGACAAATTACCACGTTACATTGCGCTATTCGGTATGCTCATTACTTTGGGTCTAACCGTTGCGCTTTGGAATTCGGGTACTTATAACTACGAACTCGGCGCAAAAGTTCCAACTTGGGCTGCCGAATTCATGTTGCCGTGGATTTCAACCCTCGGCATTAACATTCACCTTGCGGTGGATGGTCTTTCACTTCTTATGGTTGGCTTGACTGCATTACTCGGTGTACTTGCAGTGGGCTGTTCATGGGGTGAGATTCAAAAAAATGTTGGTTTCTTCCACCTGAACCTTTTATGGTCTTTAGGTGGGGTAATCGGTGTATTCCTGGCGATTGACCTGTTCCTGTTCTTCTTCTTCTGGGAGATGATGCTGGTACCAATCTACTTCCTGATTGCATTATGGGGTCATAAGGGAGCAGACGGTAAGTCACGTGTTTACGCAGCGACCAAGTTTTTTATCTATACGCAGGTTGCAGGCCTGATCATGCTGATCGGTATCCTGGGTCTGGTGGTCTACGGTTACATGATGACCGGTATGATCGGTTTCGATTACAACTACTTGTTAGGTGTGGCGAATACCCTGGATGCACAATTGCCATCAGTGGCTTATGCCTTGATGATCTGTATGTTCATTGGTTTCGCTGTAAAACTTCCAGTGTTCCCATTGCATGGCTGGTTACCAGATGCACATGCTCAAGCCCCAACAGCTGGTTCTGTTGACTTGGCCGGTATTTTGATTAAAACAGCTGCATACGGTTTGCTGCGTTTTGTTATGCCTTTCTTCCCGGCAGCTTCTGCACAGTTTGCAGACATTGCCATCATCTTCGGTTTAATTGGTGTGTTCTACGGCGCTTGGTGTGCTTTCCAACAAACCGATATGAAACGTTTGCTTGCGTATACGTCTATTTCGCACATGGGCTTTGTATTACTTGCACTTTATGCCGGTAATATTCTGACTTTCCAAGGCTTAATGATCATGATGCTGGCACATGGTATTTCATCTGCTGCATTGTTCATTATGTGTGGTCAAGTGTATGAGCGTTTACATACACGTGATTTACGTTTAATGGGCGGTATGCGTGGTCAGTTCCAATACCTTTCATTCTTCTTGATGTTCTTTGTTGCTGCACTTGTCGGTATTCCAGGTTTAGGTAACTTTATTGGTGAATTCCTGATTCTTATGGGTTCATTCGGTAAATTCCCAACCTACACCATTGTGGCAGCAATCAGCTTGGTGTTGGCAGGTCTTTACGGCTTGATCCTGATTCACAAAGCATTGTTTGGTACGCCAAATGAAGAGCAAAAACAACATAATACAAACCCATTGAAAGACTTGAATGCGCGTGAAATTGTTATTTTGTTAGTGTGTGCTTTTGGTCTACTATGGCTCGGTATCTACCCACAAAGCTTCCTTGATATTTCAAATTCAAGCATGGCGTGGTTAGCAAACAGCTATATCCCAGTTCAAGAAGTTGTCGATGCGACTCAACAAGTCGTATCTCAACAAAATGTGGAGATCCAATAAGCCATGAACTTCACAATGTCATTTTCTGAGCTTATGCCATTAGCTCCTGTGATGATCGTGGCTTTAACTGCGATCGTAGTGATGCTTCTCATTGCAATTAAACGTAACCATAATTTAATTGCAACAGCCTCTGTAGTCGGTTTAAACCTTGCTGCAGCATACGTCCTGATTGCGATGTTCGGTGGTGCTTTTGCGCCGTCGAACGTGATGGGCATGTTTATGGTTGATCCATTTACCTTGCTTTATCAATTGGTGATTCTGGTTGCTGCACTGGCTTGCTGTACCTTGTCACATGCTTATATTGAAAGCTATCAAGATAACCGTGAAGAACTGTATATCCTGATGTTGTGTTCGGTAGCGGGTGCAATGCTCATGGTTGCAAGCTCTCACTATGCAGCGTTCTTTATTAGCCTTGAGCTGATGTCGATTCCTGTATACGGCCTGTTGGCTTATACACATCAGCGTTCGCAATCTTTAGAAGCGGGTATTAAATACCTGGTGCTTTCAGCAACGGCTTCTGCAATGTTGTTGATGGGTATGGCATATATTTATGCATATACCGGCTCGTTATCTTTCTATGACAACGTTCAGGCATTGATGCAAGCCATCAAACAGCCAATGGTGATTTTAGGTCTAGGCTTAATTGTCTTTGCCGTTGCATTTAAATTGTCTCTTGCACCATTCCACAAATGGACACCAGACGTTTATGCAGGTGCACCAGCACCAATCGCTACATTCCTGGCAACTGTTGCCAAGGTAGCGACCATTGGCTTGTTCGTACGTTATTTACTCACTTCAGGTGCAATCCTGGTAGAGTCAATCGTAACCATCATCACGATTATTGCGGTGCTTTCTATCTTGGTGGGTAACTTCCTTGCAGTGCGTCAAGTGAACTTGAAACGTATTCTGGGTTATTCTTCAATTGCACACTTTGGTTATTTGTTGATTGGTTTAATCAGCATGACTTACGCGAGCTTGGGTAACGTGTCGGTATACGTAATCACTTATGTGTTGACTACGATCGGTGCCTTCGGTGTTGTAGCGTTAATGTCTAGTCCGTTTAACAATGTGGATGAAGCACAAAGCCTTGCAGATTACCGTGGTTTGTTCTGGCGTCGTCCAGTGCTTACTGCAACCTTGACTGTGATGATGTTATCTCTTGCAGGTATTCCATTGACTGCGGGCTTCATTGGTAAGTTCCTGGTGGTAATGGCTGCGGTAACAACTCAGCACTGGTTCCTTGCTGCAATGATTGTTGTTGGTTCTGGTATTGGCTTGTACTACTACCTGCGTGTGATGGTGGTGATGTACATGACTCCGCCGGATACCCCACGTATTGATGCCGATAAACATTGGGGTCAAAAAGTGGGTGGTATTATGGTGTTGGCTGCGGCACTTGCTGTATTGGTTATTGGTGTTTACCCAGATCCGCTCATCAAGTTAGCGCTCCAAGCCGAGATTTTATCTCCATTGCATTTCATGCTGTCTCAACACTAATCTAAAAAAAATATAAGTTTTTAGCAAAAAGCCTCCTTAGTTAGGGGGCTTTTTGTTTATAAGAGATATAAAAAACATTTATAATAGTCGAAATTTTTATCTCATCTTTTAGGTGTTCTCCCGTGGCTATTCATGAAATCCGTCATCCGCTTATCCGACATAAACTTGGTTTGCTACGCCGTGCAGACATTAGTACAAAAAACTTCCGCGAACTTGCTCAAGAAGTCACCATGCTGCTTACTTATGAAGCAACCAAAGACTTACCGATGTGTGAGCATAAAATTGATGGCTGGAATGGCAAAGTAACCGTAGACCGTATTGCGGGGAAAAAAATTACCGTTGTGCCAATTCTGCGTGCCGGTATTGGCATGTTAGACGGTTTTTTAAACCTGATTCCAAGTGCCAAAGTATCGGTACTGGGTCTTGAGCGTGATGAAGAAACCTTGCAAGCACGTACTTACTATAAAAAACTGGTACCAGACGTACAAAACCGTTTGGCGATGATCATCGACCCGATGTTGGCAACCGGTTCTTCATTGGTTGCAGCTATTGATGTATTAAAAGCCAGCGGCTGTAAAGATATCCGCGTGATGGTTCTGGTTGCTGCGCCAGAAGGGATTAAGAAAGTAGAAGAAAAACACCCGGACGTGACAATTTTCACCGCATCTATTGATGATGGTTTAAATAAAAACGGCTATATCGTTCCAGGTCTTGGCGATGCCGGTGATAAAATCTTTGGTTCAGTTCAAAAAGACTAATTTTTGAAAGAATCAAAAAAAGAGGCTGATACAGCCTCTTTTTTATATACTGTAGATATGGATTTTTAGAATAGGACAGAAACATGAAAGATGAATTGTATCAGGGCAAAGTAAAGCAATACGACGCTGCAAAAGGGTTCGGTTTTATTGGGTCAGAAGAAGGTGACGTATTCTTCCATATTTCAGATTTCCCAGCTGCTGATGGTGAACCGAAACGTAACGAACGCGTGAAGTTCAATGTTGTTCAAAATGGCGATAAATATAAAGCTGTTAAAATTGAGCGTATCGAAGACAATTCTGCGAAAGCTAAAAAATCTAAAGTGGCAGCACATAACAAGTCGATTACTTCAGCTTTGCTGTCTAACTTTAAACGCTGATCATTGCAAATGATCTGAATGGAAAAGAGACTTTTTAGTCTCTTTTTTATTATAATAAGAAAAAATATAAATGAAAAAGAGTGCCTTATGTTTATTCAGGGGAAAGTCAAAACCTATAATGCTACGTGTGGTTTTGGATTTATAGCAGTGGATGGGGAGGTGAAAGATGTGTTCTTTCACATTCAGGATGTACCAAATAGCAGTATCGAACCTAAAGTCGGTGAGAACTTTAAATTTATTATTGCCGAAGATGACGGTAAATTCAAAGCCGATCGTATTGTGCGACTGGACATACAATCTGTTTCAATGGATCGCATAGCCGCCAAGCCATCGGGTAGCAAAAAATCGACTGCTTCGTCACGTTATCATAAAGGTGGACATACAGGCAAAATCTTGATCGGCATTGCATTGATCATCATGGCGGTGGGAGCTGTGATGGGCTATGGCAAATATCAGGATTATCGCACTACCGAGCAGCTGAAAGCACAACAGTTGATCATAGAGCAACAGCGTATTGTGTCGGAACAGCGAGAAGCACTGGGAGATTTACCAGAAGCGATTTTATCGGAGCAGGGGCAGCGTAATCTAGCTGCTGAAACTTATAATACCAATAAACCGCGTTCAGAAAAAATCAGTGCTAGTATTGATCAGCAAAATGGAGTGAGGCTGGCAACCACACAATTTAAATGTGATGGACGAACGCATTGTTCACAAATGAGTTCTTATGAAGAAGCATTATTCTTCTTAAGAAATTGTCCAGGAACAAAAATGGATGGTAATAACGATGGCGAACCGTGTGAAAATGATTCACGCTGGTAATAAAAAAGCGCCACTTAGGCGCTTTTTTTAAATCATTTTTTATTCTTCACAGAATTTCATAAAGGCTTTTAAACCCGGACCCTGATATTTTTGACGATGCACCAACATGAATAAAGGTCGAGTCAGTTGCCAGAAAGGGGTTTCTAAAATGACCAGCTGACCTTTTTCACGTAAAGGTTCAATGGCGAGTTTAGAAATACAGGACATTCCCAGACCACCAGCGACAATTTTAAGAATGGCTTCATTATGACCGAGGGTTAATCGGATATTGGCATCCGGTAAATCTTTGAGAATTGCATTATCAAAAACTTCACGGGTACCTGAACCTTCTTCACGTAAAATCCACTCTACACCTACTGCCTCGAAGTCCGTAGAGGTTAATGGACGTCCAAGTTGCGCCAATGGATGATCCGGTGCACAACACACCGCAAGTTCATCGTCACGCCAGTGGATACACTGTAATTGTGGCAGATGACATGAACCCTCAATCAAGGCTAAATCAAGCTGGAACTGATTCACGGCTTCAATCATCTGCCGGGTATTACCCACTTGCAACTGCAAATGTGCTTGCGGCTGGATCTGTAGAAAGTCTGCCATCAGGTCGGGCATCAGATAATCACTGATAGTCAATGTTGCACCCAAGCGCAGGTCAATACTTTGCAATTCACCTTTGGCAGCCTGTTCAAAAGCGTCGCAACGACCTAAAATTTCCAGAGCTTGCGGGAGTAAAAAGCGGCCTAAATCATTGAGTTGTAGACGTTTACCGAGACGGTCAAACAGTGGAGCACCTAAGCCATCTTCCAAGTCTGCTAAAGCCATACTTGCAGCACTTTGCGTGAGCTTGACGGCATCACTGGCCTTGGTTACTGTGCCTTCTTGTGCGACTGCTACAAAAACAGCCAACTGGCGTAAAGTCATGCGCATGAATAGAGCCTTAACATTTAAAAAATATTAATAAATTATGTGGTCATGCTACCATGAGCACAGTCTTTCATGCCACGTTGAAATCATGTCAATTGAAAAATTTAGCTTAGAAAAAGTTTTATCTGTACACCGTTGGACCAATAACTTATTCAGTTTTACCATGACGCGACCTGCGCATTTCAAATTTACCGCCGGGCAGTTTGCACGTATTGGCTTAAAAGTGGGTGATGAGCTGGTGGTTCGGGCTTATTCTGTAGTGTCATCACCATTTGATGAAACGCTTGAATTTTTCTCAATTGTGGTACCCGAAGGCGCATTTACCTCGAATTTGCAACATCTCAAAGTGGGTGATGAGCTGTATCTGGAAAAAATTCCCTATGGCTTTTTAACCCTGGCACGTTATCAACTGCCTTTGCCGCAGGATTTATGGCTGTTGGCTACAGGTACAGGCTTGGCACCGTTTATTTCCATGCTACAAGACTTTGAAACCTGGTCTAAATATAAAAATATCCACTTGGTCTATAGCGTAAGAACAGAAGCTGAACTGGCTTATGTAGAGCGTATTCAGGAAATTGCAGAAACATTTGGTGAAGGGCATAGCGGCTTTCAATTCGTACCGATTATCACCCGAGATCCCAATGCAGCGTTACATGACCGCTTGCCTGTGCTGATTGAAAATGGGGAACTGGAAAAAGCGGTGGGACTACAATTGAATGTTGAAACCAGCCATGTGATGCTGTGTGGCAACCCACAAATGGTGGAAGATACCAAAGAAGCATTAAAAGCGCGTGGTCTGAAGATGAACCGTCGTGGTGAAGGCAATATTGCGGTAGAGAATTATTGGTAAGAGCATTTAGAGTTCCTCCCTTTTTAAAGGGAGGTTAGGAGGGATTAAACGGAATAATTTATCTCGTAAATTGAATTCCCCTAAATCCCCCTTTGTCCAAAGGGGGACTTTAAAGGCACAAAAAAACCTCCACTGCGGAGGTTTTTTTATTGTTCATCTTTTAATGCACAAACATATCAATATATTCACGAATTTCTTGAATGGCCGTTTCTACATCGCTGGTGAGCCAAGTCGGTTCAAACAGACCTGAATAATGTTCAAGACGGTCTTGCGGAACCACCAATCGAATCGGGCACTCTTCTTCCAGCAAGCGCCAAGGAATAATCGGCACTTCATTGTCTAAAAAAGGCGCAATATTACGAATGTCGATCACCATGGCATTGATGCACTCGGGGAAAGGCATCACCGAAAATTCTTCGGTACGACGGCGGAAATATTCCAGATCACCCCATTTAAGTATGTAACTTGGTTTATTAAATTCAATAATACCAATCAGATGTTCATCACGTGTGTAATGCAAGCCACATTGATGGGTGACATCAGTGTCCAGATCAAGCGTTACAGATTGCTGACGATACGCCATAAAATTAAGCAGCATGAAAAACAAGGTGCATAATTATAGCTCATTTTAGATTTTTCAGCACCTCAAGCACATATCATCTTGTTAAACTGACCACGATTAAAAGACCGTTAATTTACTTATTTTAAAACTGTAACTTAAATTACTTTTTCGGTTTTTTTAAATTTTACCGGGACTTAAATAAACTAACAATTCATTATGCCCAATATAAAAAAAGTGTAATGAAAATCCCTTAGACAGTCATTAAAACAGTAATAGCAGTAATTAAATGAGCTCTGGCATGAGTTAAAATCAAATGGCTAAACTGTTTTTAGTGCTAAAACGATTTAAAAGGCTATTTTCGCCATCCACTGTTTTTTAAGTAAAATTTACATGTATTCACCATGTCACTATGCTTTTATACATAACCCATCAGCAAATATTGTTAATATAAAAATACGGAAACTAGATAAAAAGAGGGGAAAAACATGACACATGATTTTAACAAACCACCTCATGTTACTAGCGCAGAAGAAAGATCTCAAAAGAAACGTTTGCCAGTTTATATTTTAGTTCTTGTGGGTGTGTTCTTCATTGCCGTACTGGTTTACATGTTTGCGGATAATAAACCCACCGCAGAGGATGCACCTCCAGGACATCCTGAACCTACTGCCCAACCTGCAACACCAAATAACAGCACCACCGCTACAGCAACAGATGACGCTGTAGCCACAGACAGCAATACTGCGACTGCATCAAATCGATAGCTCGAAACTTAAGTCATATTTTTTAAAGCCCTAATCTGCAAAGGATTAGGGCTTTTGTGCATTCTCATGTGCGCTTTTGTTGTATTTATGCTGGTTCGTGTTGAATAAAAAATCATCGAAATTTAATGTGTTTTTAATGTCGTCATTTCAGGTTGAGCACACTCTACATAACCCCCGATTCATCAGAACATCAATAAGTAATAACAAGAGGAATAACCGTATGAATGAATATTTTTCTGGAGGCCCTAGAGGCGGTGAATTCGATGCCATGTATTACTGGAATCAATTTCATCCCATTTTAGCTGCCGTCGCTATTTTATTGATAGGTTGGCTTCTGGCTCTGATTATTGCAGCAGGCATTAAAAAAGTTTTAGAAAAACTGGAAACCAATCGCCGACTTTCCGGAGCCACCGGACACCATTCCAATGTTGAAAATATTGTCTCCCGGATTGTCTTTTGGGTGGTCATGATCATTGCGATCATTGGTGCCTTGAATGTACTCAACCTCACCGGTGTGAGTGGGCCGTTCAGCAATATGCTGCAAAATATCCTGGTATTTATCCCTCAACTGATCGCTGCGATAGCAGTAGGTTTTGTGGGCTGGATTATCGCCAATCTGGTCAAGATAGGCTTGCAGAGACTGCTCGACCGTACTCAGCTGGATGAAAAACTCAGTGCGGATGTGGGGGTAAGCCCAATTAGCCAGAATATTAGTGATATTGTCTACTGGCTGATTTTATTACTGTTCTTGCCTATTGTACTGTCTATTCTGGGTCTGAACGGATTATTGTTCCCTGTACAGAACATGGTGAATGAAGTTGTTTCATTCTTGCCGAATATCTTCATTGCCGGTGTAATTGTATTTGTTGGCTATATTCTGGCAAAAATTGTACGCGGTATTGTTGAAGGTCTGGTTCGCAGTCTGAACCTGCAACAGCAGGCACAAAAAATCGGAATGTTTAAAAATTCCAATTTGCCGCAAGTACTCGGTTCATTCATCTTTGCAGTCATCATCATTACCGCTTTAATCATTGCATTTGAAGCCTTGGGTATTGAGGCAATTTCGCAGCCTGCCACAGCCATGCTGTATGAAATTATGAATGCCATTCCGCACATTATTGCAGCTGGCTTGATCCTGATTCTGGCTTATGTGGTGTCCCGTTTCGTTGCCAATCTGGTGGTCGATGTCATTTCTGGAACCGGTGTAGATGAAATTCCGGCCAAAATGGATGCACAGCGCTTCCTGGGTGAAACCAAGGTTTCTACAATCGTTGGCTACCTGATTGTGTTCTTCACCATGCTGTTTGCAGTATCTGAAGCTGCAAACCGATTAGGTTTTGAACAAATTAGTGCACTGATTTCGATGTTTATCCAGTTTGGTGCCAATATTTTATTGGGTGCAGTCATTCTGATGATCGGTTTCTGGCTGGCCAATCTGGTGGCACAAGTGATTGGGCGGGGCGAATACAACAGTTCACGCTGGCTGGCCAATCTGGTCCGTATCTTGATTATGGGGCTGGTAATCGCTATGGGCTTGCGTGCAATGGGTATTGCCGATTCTATTGTTAATCTGGCCTTTGGTCTCACACTGGGCGCGGTTGCCGTGGCCTTTGCATTGGCCTTTGGTCTGGGTGGACGTCAGCCTGCCGAACAGGTGCTGAATGACTTAATTGATAAATGCAAAAAAGATGCGAAGGAGCCTAATCCTTTGCATAAGGAAAATTCGGACCAAATCACTTCAGAACAGGATTCAAATTCAGTCTCTGCTCTGGCTGCACGTGAATTTACTGAACATGATCCAGAAACTTCAGGACAGGGCACTAACCCTCCAGCAAATAAACCTTCAATTTCTGATCAGGGTGTTCCAGATTCGCTAAATGTTAATCCTAATCAGCCGCTACAAAATAATCCCAACCCTAAAGATGATCAATAATCGATTGCCTTAGAAAAAATTGGCCAAATGAGCACAAACAAAGCGCTGCTTTGTTTGTGCTCAATGGATGAGCATGTTTTTTTGTTACTTCCCCATTATGAAGCAGTTAGTTAGCATGACTAAATTTTTCTATTTCGAGCCTGATATCAGTAAAAAAAATATACATCGTTGCAACGATAGACGAATTTTCACTAAATCCTAATTCTTAACAGGAGATTTAAATGAGTAAAAGAGAACCGAACAAGTTTCTTGTACCAATTGTGATCGCAGGCATTACGGCTGGATTCTTTATTAGTGCCTATAAATTTGTATTTGCCAATTTAAAGCTGAGCCTCAAGAGAGAAGTCAAGAATATCAAGAATATTTAGCCGAAAATTCAGATGAAAAATAATCAATAAATGCTCGATTGTTGGCATGTATTATGCTAAATATAATTGCAATATTTATAGAATATAAAGACTTAGTTTTAATATTCTTGAAATATTCATCATTCTATACTAGGACGTATAAATAATTATTGAGGGGAAATTATGATGTTAGTTAAGAAGTTTTTTGATTTATTTGGTCAAACATTCCAACAAGACTGCCAACATACACAAGCAGTTGCAAAGATGAATCAAGCAATTGTGCGTATGCAGCAGAAACAGAATGTTGAAATTTTACGTACCGATTATTTAGAATAATTCAGTGTGAATGAATTAAACATATTGCGATGCGGCATGTGCAGACGCCCATGCCCATTGAAAATTAAAACCACCTAAATGACCAGACACGTCCAGCACTTCACCAACAAAGTACAAGCCTGGCTGCTTCTTGCTTTCCATGGTTTTGGATGAAACTTCTGTGGTATCGACACCACCCAAAGTTACTTCTGCAGTACGGTAACCTTCAGTGCCTGAAGGTTTCACTTCAAACTGATGCAGACGCTTGGCAATCTGTTCTAATTTTTCATCACTTAAATTACCAATTGCCGTATCGGCAGACTCTGTCCAGATTAAATTTTGCAGTTCCAGCACCACACTTTTTGGCAGATGCTCATTTAACAAGGTGCGCAGCAACACTTTAGGCTGGCTGGCTTTTTTTGCTTTAAAGAAATTCACCAGATCGAGATCAGGCAGGAAGTTGATATGAAAACTTTGACCGACATTCCAGTAGTTGGAAAGTTGCAGCGAACTTGGGCCACTTAAACCACGATGGGTAAACAGCAAGGCTTCAGTAAAACTGTTTAAATCATTCGATAGGGTGGCATCGACAGCATTACCACTTAAACGTGTGGTGACTTCTTTGAACTGGTCGCTAAAAGTAAAGGGCACCAAGCCTGCACGGGTAGCATGAACATGATGGCCAAACTGTTTGGCAATTTCATAACCGATCCCTGAACCACCCAGCGTAGGTACAGATAAACCACCGCTCGCCACAACCACCGATTCAGCCTGGAAATAACCAGACGTAGTCGCAACTTGAAAACCTTGTTCATCTACAACCGTCACCGCTTTGACTTCACAGCTGGTTTTAATGTCGACCAAACTGGTTTTCTCGCATTCCTTCAAAAGCATGGCCAAAATTTCTTTGGCACCATTTAAGGTAAACAGCTGTCCGTGTTTTCGTTCTTCATATTCAATACCGTGTTCACATACCAAGCCAATAAAATCCCAGTTGGTATAGCGAGTTAAGGCCGAGATCACAAAGTGTGGATTATGTGAAATGTAGTTTTCAGGCTCGACATACAAATTGGTAAAATTACATTTACCGCCACCCGACATCAGGATTTTTTTACCCACTTTGTTGGCTTTTTCCAGCACCAAAACTTTACGGCCACGCTGTGCTGCCATAAATGCCAACATCAGACCTGATGCACCTGCACCTAAAACAATGACATCATACTGATTTGTAGACATGAGCAACCTGCGGAGATAAAAGCAGGGCATTATAGACAATTTTGCGCTCAATTTCAGGATAGATCTGCATCTCTATGCCGACCTTGTAGGCCGCCAGTATGAATTACCAGAATGCGACTGCCTGCCGGGAAATGGTTTTGGCCAATTAAATCCATCAATCCATACATCATTTTAGCGGTATAGACCTGTTCCAATCGGAGATGATGTCGGGATTCAAAGGACTGCATAAACTGAAATAGTTCAGGACTGGTCTTGGCATAACCACCGCAGCAATAGGCATCGCTAATCTGCCAGTTTTGTTTGCTGGTCCATTGCTGCACATCCAACTTGAGGAAATCACCTTTTAGTGCAGAAAATCCGAGAATGTGCTGATGGTTGGAACTTGCTTCAATCAGTCCTGTCATCGTTCCGCCTGTTCCAACGGCACAGCAGATCACATCATAATTGTACCGGTCTTCGGCAGTTAAAATTTCCTTGCAGCCTTGAATGGCAAGTGTATTGGTTCCACCTTCGGGAATGAGATAATGCTCTGGATGGTGCTGTTGCAGTTGCTCTAGAAATACGGGACTGTTTTTCTCACGATAGTGTTGTCGGGAGACAAAATGCAATTGCATACCCAATTGCTGAGCGGTGGCCAAGGTGTGATTGAGTGCCTTATCTTTAAGTTCTTCACCGCGAATAATCCCAACACTTGCAAAGCCGAACAGCTGTGCTGCATAAGCGGTAGCCGCAATATGATTGGAATAAGCACCGCCAAAAGTCAGGACTTTTTTAAAGCCTTGCTGCTCTGCTTCCAGAAAGTTGTATTTCAGTTTAAAAAACTTGTTGCCGGAAATTTGAGGATGAATTTGATCCAATCGCTTCACGGTCACTGTAATGGGTGCATTCAGCTCAAGTTGCTGATAAGTGACTGACTGTGCAATACGGTCAAACATTTCATCATGATCCATAAATATTTAACCGTATTGTACGCAAAATATTTTTAGCTATAGCAATATTATTTCTTAAGCGTGTGTATCTACGGAGATTGCGACAGACAGGCGAGAGTGAAGATTAAATTTTATTAGGCAGTTGATTTTAAATTTTGAATGGCTAGTTCTGTGAAGTGTAAATTTTAATAGCGATATTTATTTTGTAAAAATATCTTAAGAAATTGAATTAAAAGCATAAAAAAATGATCGAAAAATACCCATTAGTGTTAATCTAAAAAATATAACAACTATGAAAAAGAGGATATGTGATGAAGACGCTATCCGTAGGTTTATCGCTGTGTATGTTGCTGTTGATGACTGCTTGCGATGCCAAAAATGACTATAACAAGCCGAAAACAGAAGTGCGCAGCATGATTATTGGTGGTGTGCCTGTGTATGAGCAAGATTATCGGCTTTCTCAGCTTAGCGCGCGTGAAATTCAGCCAGTGGCTCAAGAATAAACTGAGCTGAGTTTTAATCCCGAACTTTAAATCAAGCTAGACCTGCCCGTTGGCAGGTCTAAATTTATATGCATCAATAAATTATTGTGCCGAAATGATGTACTGATTTTCATTTTCCGGTTTTGTGGGCTGCCACTGAAATGGATCCAATGCTGCGAATTTTAGACGAATTATGCTTATCTTTTTTTTCAAGCTAAACGCTCTTTTCCAGACTCAAATGTCGTTCGCTATACAGCAGCTATGCTCATCTATTTTCTCATTAATGAGGGATTTAATTCGCTTGGTTAGTGATTCTATAGGTAATTTTGTAAATGCCTAGTGAATTATTCGGTGGAATTGTGAAAAAGAGGTGAAATACTGGGAGATATTCAGCTTTTTAAATTGTAAAATTGCCGCGAAATTAATTTAAACAGGTGTACTCGTGGAATCATTATGGATTTTGGGATCAATTGCATTTGCCTTGATGTTAGGCGCAATGAGTCCTGGACCGACATCAATTTATGTCGCTAAAAATTCAATTGCAATTTCACGTCGGCATGGCTTATTTACCGCTTTAGGTACAGGCACAGGAGCTGCCATTTTTGGCCTGTTGGCCGTGCTTGGATTACAGGCCTTTTTATTGGCAGTGCCGTCAGCCTATTTGGCTTTAAAAATCTGTGGTGGTTTATATCTATTGTGGATGGCTTATAAAATTATTAAACATGCCAAAGAGCCAATTGAATCTGGCCATGATTCAGCAGCTCAAATGTCACTACGCCGTGCATATACCACAGGCTTAATTACCCAGCTTTCCAACCCAAAAATTGCGATTGTCTTGGCCAGTATTTTTACTGCACTTTTACCCAAAGAAATTCCGACCTATTATTATTTTGTGTTACCCATTCTGTGCTTCTTTATTGATGCAGGCTGGTGTTCACTGGTTGCAGTTGCTTTGTCGGCAGAAAAGCCACGCCGTGTTTATTTAAAATTTAAAGCCGGTTTTGACCGTGCAGCGGGTGGAATCATGACTTTGCTGGGCTTGAAGTTGATTTTTGGGATGAAGTAAATTATTTAATCGTGGTCTAAATTAACCTGTTTGCAGTGCAAATTTTTATTCTAAATATTAAAAAATAAATGAATAATTTCGTCGGTGTCTTACAGTATTGACAGATATTACAGGATTAACCTTCGGTTCGACCTACTTTTGTTTTGGCAAAAGTAGGCAAAACCATTGTCATCCACAAAACCTGTTCACCTCTTGGATTTTTTTCATTGTTTCGCAGAAATAATATTATGCAGAGAACACGCAGGTTGTGGATGACGTTTCCGAGTCTCATTTTGATTGCAAGCTTTCGAACACAGATTAAGTCAGTATTATTTAGATGCCTGTATGGCTCATACAGATCATTAAGATTAAAATAGACTTTAGAAAATAAAAGACCGACGATTCGAGTGATGATGAAATCGTCGGTCAAAAAATCTGTTGCAAGTTTTAGCTTGGGCTGCTGTTCCGCACTAAAACCTGAAACTAAGTTTATTGCTTTAGAAAAGTTCACCGAAAATATTGTGGATGCCGGTACAAATTAACGGTTTATGAACTTCGTACCCTATATAACGCAGGCTTTTACAGATTGGTTGACAATAAAATGAAAAAAAACTCATTTTTTTTTATACTGAAGCTCTAAAAGTTGTTTATGCAGGTACATCGTGTCATTAAATCGATATTTTTTATGGTTTTTTTTCTTTTGTTTTATTTTTACCTGTATTTGCGGCGTACTGGCTGCTTTACTGCCAGCCGGCATGGGTGGAGTGCTGACCATCGTGCCTTATTTAACTGCAATGATTTTAGTGCTGTATAAGTTTTTAAAGCAACAGAGACGTGCACCGACCGATCAGGAACGCAAAAAAATCACTCTGGGATTCACGGCAATTTTCTGGGGCTATAACCTGGCCTTTTTACTGCTGGGTATTGGGCTTTTTGCCAAGAATGATCCTGAAATTTGGCAGAATTTTCTTTTATATCTTAAAAATCCGCAATTTATGAGTATTGTACTGATTATGCTTTTATTGATTGCCATCCCGCTTTATCTTTTGACCTATTGGTTTTATGGCAAACAGGCACAGCGTATGGCCAAAAAAATGTTTGGCGAATAAAGCATCAACATGCGCTCAACCGATGTACGCTTGAATTTGTACTGAGCTTGATCTATAGATAAGAAAAACACGAGTGCTTATCAAATGCAAAAAGCATGTGTCTTGATTACCGGCGGAAGCGGTTTTATCGGCTCGCATTTGCTGCCTTATTTACTGGCGCGTGATTATGCGGTAATTGGGCTGACCCGCCAGAAGAATAAGATTTCACGGCATCCCGATCTCACCTGGATTCAGCATTTAGAAGAACTGAAAACCGACCGAATCGACTATGTGATCAATTTTGCCGGTGAAAGCATTGCCCAGGCACGCTGGACAGCCAACCGCAAGCAACAACTGATTGAGAGCCGGGTTGAAACCACGCATCAGCTTTATCGCTATCTGGAGAAAAGACAGATTTTTCCAAAACGGATCATTTCAGGTTCTGCAGTGGGTTATTACGGCATTGATCCGACGGAACAATGGTCCACAATCTGTACTGAACAGTCGATGCCACAAGCGATTTTTATGTCGGAACTGTGTCAGTTATGGGAACATGCAGCCTTAAGTTTCGCGCAGCAACAAACCAGGATTATTCGTCTGGGCATTGTTCTTGGCCGAAATGGTGGAATTCTGCCACGTATGTTATTGCCAATTAAATTCAATCTGGTCGGGCGAATTGGCCATGGGCGGCAACCCGTGGTTTGGGTGCATATTCAGGATGTGCTGCGTGCCATTGAATTTCTGATGCTGCATGAAACATCGGGGCAGATTTTTAATGTGGTCGCACCGGAAAAAGTCTCACAAGGGCTGTTTGCCAAAACCGCTGCACAGATGCTGAAACGGAAACCATTTTTTTGTTTGCCCAGTTTTGTATTGCAATGGATGCTGGGTGAACAGTCACAGTTGGTGCTGAATGGACAGTATGTATCGTCCAAAGCCCTGCGAGAGGCCGGTTTTGAGTTTAAGTATCCGACTTTAAAAAGTGCGTTGCAGGATATTCTAGTCAGCCGTTAAAACAGTTTCGGATTTTAGTCGTGTAGCACTATAAGGTTCAGGATTGACTAGCGTGGGTTGTTGCAGCATCAGCTGTCTTAACAATCGAGCAGAGGCGGGACCCATACATAAGCCATTACGGAAATGCCCGAAGTTGGCCCAGAGATTATCAATTTCTGGCATTTTGCCAATATAAGGAATACCAGTGGGGGAACCCGGTCTTAAACCCGCCCATTGTTTTTCGATCGGGAAATTGGCCAGTTCAGGCACCATCTCGAAACAGGCTTGCAAAATCTTGTCTTTGGTTGCGGCGGTGGGGGTGGTATCAAAACCACAATTGGCCATGCTGGAACCACAGACTACATGGCCATCTAAACGTGGAATCAGATACATTACATCGTTCATGCACATGGTCGGCAACCAGTTTTTAGGGGTTTTAAACAACACCATTTGGCCCTGAACCGGGTGTACCGGAATTTCCAGTTCCAGTTGTTCAGACCAGTGCCGAGACCACGCACCGGTGCTCATCACAAACTGGTCAGCCTGATAAGTCTTACCATTTTGAGCACGTACAGACTGCACCTTTCCATTGGTGATATTGAACTGCTCAATTGGGCAATGTTCAACCAATTCGACTTGGGGATGCTGTTTTAAATAGGCTGTGATGGATTGCAGTAAACGCGGATTTCTGACATTGGCAATCTGGGGAAAATAAATCGCCTGCTGGAATTTTGAATTGATAAAAGGATTAATCTGTTCAATTTGTTCGTGTTGCAGATATTCACATTGCTGCATCGGTTCCTGAAATTGCTGGGCATAATTTAAGCCCATTTCAAAATCAGTTTCGTCAAAAATCAGCAACCCGGTTTCATGGATTTGAAAATCAACTCCGGAAACCGGTTTTAATTTTTCATTCCATGCAGAATAGAGCGACTTGCCATATTGCGCCAACTCATTGACTGCTTGCGGATAGCGCCAGGGATACATGGGCGAAAGGATACCCCCTCCCGCCCAAGAGGCAGCTTTACCGGCTTGCTGTTGATCGAAAATAGTCACGGAACATCCTTGTTCCACAAGCTCTAGTGCAGTCATCAGCCCACTGATGCCTGCTCCAATGATGGCAATTTTCATCGCTTGTGCCATTGATCCTTATTTCATGTCTTTGAGTTTAAGTGCAGCTTCTTCGGCAAAATAAGTCCAGATTCCGTCTGCACCGGCACGGCGGCAGCTCATCAGTGATTCAATGATCACGCTGTCGGACAGCCAGCCATTTTGAATGGCACCAGCCAGCATGGCATATTCACCACTGACTTGATACACGAAAGTAGGCACACCAAAGTTGTCTTTTACTTCACGAACGATGTCGAGATAAGGCATACCTGGTTTGACAATCACCATGTCTGCACCTTCCTGAATATCCAGGGCAATTTCATGCAGCGCTTCGGCACGGTTGCCAATATCCATCTGGTAATTGTACTTGTTGCCCCCTTTCAGGTTAGTCGATGAACCGACTGCATCACGGAAAGGACCGTAAAAGCTGGAAGCATATTTAGCCGAGTAGGCCATGATGTTGGTATAGATATGACCGTTAGTTTCCAAAGCCTGACGAATCGCGCCAATACGGCCATCCATCATGTCACTCGGTGCAACCACATCTGCACCGACTTCGGCATGACTGAGTGCCTGTTTAATCAGGCATTCAACAGTTTCATCATTCAGCACATAGCCGGTGTCATCAATGATGCCATCCTGACCATGCGTGGTATAGGGGTCTAAAGCGCCATCAGTGATGAGTACCATTTCTGGCAATTCTTTTTTCAGTAACCGAACCGTGTTTTGTACCAGGCCATCTTCATGCCAGGCCGCTTCGGCGGTTAAGCTTTTATCTTCTTGTGGTGTGACTGGAAATAAAGCCAGTTTAGAAACCCCAAGTTCCAGTAAACGTTGTGCTTTTTTAACCAATAGGTCAGCCGAAAGACGCTGAACATTTGGCATACTTGGAATATCTTGGGTTTGATTTTGCCCCGGAAGTACAAATACTGGGTAAATGAGATGATCGGTCGTCAGCTGGGTTTCACGAACCATGGCACGTAATTGGTCATTTTTACGAATACGGCGCATGCGGGTAGCGGGAAATGCTGGACGATTGAACGTATAAGTCATAACAATCTCAATGATCAGTATTAAACTAGTCGCTATTGTAGACTCATAATTTGAGTTTAGGGCGACTGTATTCATTTTTTTATTCAATCCAGATAATTCGGGCAGACTATGACGCAAGCAGAGAAAAATTGGACCGGTAACATTCACTTAGGCTCGAAAGTTGATATTGATGTGGTGCTGAACCAGTTATGCAAAGCTTTTAATAAATCTCCTTTCTTTCAGCATAATGCTATGACCATGCGAGTCGTAGATGGCCAGATTGAAGCCTATATCGAAATGCAGCCTTATATGATTGGCAATGTAGCCTTCCAGATTTTACATGGCGGTGTAGCAGCGACCATTCTGGACAGTGTGGGTGGTATTGTGGCCATGGGAGAGCTGTATAAAAAGGCCAATGCTGACGATTTGCCCGATACTATTAAAAAAGTATCGCGTTTAGCAACGGTCGATATGCGGGTCGATTATCTGGCACCCGGTCGTGGCCAGTCATTTACTGCCCGCGCTGAGACTTTGCGTTTAGGCCGTAAAGGCTGCACCATGCGCATGACCTTGGTCAATGATGAAAACAAGGCGATTGCGACTGCAATTGCATCTTATACCTATTAAGTTTGCTTTAAGGCCATGGTGCTAAAACCAGTACAAAGACCCTATTTATTCGGCATTGAATGAAAATTCAGTGCCGAATTCATTTTTAAAGACTGATGAGTTACATTTTTATTATCGCATCATGATTTTTTGTCATTAAAATGTGCATCAATATTTAAAGAAAAAATGACTTTCTCATTGACACCATCTCCTGACATTCGTTGTCTTACGTAGCTGTTCGTTTCATCTCAATTAAAACGGCATCTATGATGTGTAGTGACCAAGTTTGATGGATTTAGGAATAATCGATGACAGATGTTGAAAATACCCTGCCAGAATCAAAACAAGATGAAGCAATTACAGACGATGCATTAAGAGCCAAACGCAAAAAGGCATTAGCTATCGTTGCAGTCATTTTTGTGATCATTGCCATTGTCTATGCCATTTGGACACTGTTTTTTAACCACAGCGTAAGCACCGATAATGCCTATGTCAGTGCAGAAACCGCTTCTGTCACTTCAATGGTCAGTGGTCAGGTTGAGCAAGTTCTGGTCAGTGACACTCAAGCCGTTAAAAAGGATGACGTGCTACTGCTGGTGGATCATCGTGATGCAGAAATTGCCGTGGCACAGGCTGAAGCGGAACTGATGAAAGCCAAGCGCCAATACAAGCAGACCCAAGCCAATAGCAGTGCCTTAAATTCACAAGTTTTTGTCAGTGATGATGGTATTCACAGTGCCGAAGCCCAGGTAGCCAAAGCTCAGGCAGAATTTAATAAAGCACAGGAAGATTTGGCACGCCGTACACAGCTTAGTGCATCGGGTGCAATTTCCAAAGAAGAACTCAGTACCGCTCAAAGCACTTTAAACAATGCCAAAGCGGGACTGGACTTGGCCAAGGCAGGATTGGCTCAGGCGCAATCCAGTCAAAAAGCGGCACAAAGTACCTTGGCAGCCAATGAAGCCCTAATTCGCGGCAGCAATGAAACCTCAACTCCGGATGTATTGATTGCTCAGGCAAAACTGAAACAGGCACTGCTTGATTTAGAACGCACTGAAATCAAGGCACCGTTTGATGGGGTGGTCACACGCCGCAATGTACAGGTCGGGCAACGGGTAGCACCCGGTTCCGTGGTGATGATGGTGGTTCCGGTATCCAAACTGTATGTCGATGCCAACTTTAAAGAAAGCCAGCTGGCAAAAGTAAAAGCCGGACAGAAAGCTACCCTGACTTCTGACTTATATGGAGATAAGGTTGAGTTTCATGGCACCGTGGTTGGCTTTTCAGGCGGAACGGGTTCTGCATTTGCTTTAATTCCTGCACAAAATGCAACCGGTAACTGGATTAAAGTGGTTCAGCGTTTACCGGTACGTATTGCACTTGATCCTAAAGAATTGGCCGAACATCCATTACGTGTAGGCTTGTCGATGGAAGCGAAAATCAACCTCGCTTCGAAGTAACGGCTTATGAATAATAATTACGTACCATTCGGCGACCTGAAAGGGGGACGCCTGATCCTTGCTGCCTTTGTGTTGGCTTTGGCTAACTTTATGGTGGTGCTGGATATGACTATTGCCAATGTTTCCGTGCCGCATATCACGGGTAGTCTGGCAGTTTCCAGTTCGCAGGGAACTTGGGTAATTACTTCGTATGCGGTTGCAGAAGCGATTTGTGTTCCATTAACCGGATGGCTGGCAGGGCGTTTTGGTGCGGTGCGGTTGTTTGTGATCAGTCTGATTGGCTTTACGGTTTTTTCCATTCTGTGTGGATTATCCACCAGTCTGGAAATGCTGGTTTTCTGCCGGATTGGACAAGGTCTGTTTGGTGGACCGATCATGCCCCTCAGTCAAACCTTGTTGATGCGTATTTTCCCTCCGGAAAAGCAGTCTCAAGCTATGGGTATGTGGGCGATGACTACTGTAGTCGGACCGATTCTGGGCCCGATTTTAGGCGGTACGATTAGTGATAACCTGTCCTGGCACTGGATTTTCTTTATTAATATTCCAGTGGGAATTTTCTGTGCGATAGCTGCATTACGCTTGTTAAAACCTGCGGAAACCTTAATTTCAAAAATCAGAATTGATACCATTGGGCTGTTCTTGCTGATTTTATGGATTGGTGCATTACAGTTAATGCTTGATCTTGGGCATGAAAATGACTGGTTTAACAGTACCTTCATTTGTGTCCTGGCGGTGATTACTGTCGTCGGGTTAATTCTGTTTATTATTTGGGAGCTGACCGAACGGCATCCAGTGGTGAATATCCAGATTTTTAGATATCGCGGCTTTACTTTCTCGGTGCTGTCTTTGGCCTTTGCCTTCGGTGCATTCTTCTCCAGTATTGTGCTGATTCCACAATGGGTACAGATTAACCTGGGCTATACCGCAACCTGGGCAGGTTATCTCACGGCGACCATGGGCTTTGGTAGTTTGCTGATGTCACCGATTGTGGCAAAAATGGCAACCAAATATGATCAGCGGATTTTAGCCAGTTTTGGCTTAAGTCTTTTGGCTGCAGTGACCTTAATGCGGGCTTTCTGGACCACCGATGCTGATTTTATGGCACTGGCATGGCCGCAGATTTTGCAAGGCTTTGCGGTGCCGTTCTTCTTTATTCCTTTGTCCAATATGGCATTGGCTTCAGTGCAGCCGCAGGAAATGGCATCGGCTGCGGGCTTAATGAACTTCCTGCGTACCATGGCCGGGGCAATCGGAGCATCCATTGCGGTAACTTTATGGGATGATCACACCAAAGTTGCTCGTAGTGAGATGGTTTCCAACTTGCATGTAGATGAAGTGCAAAATACCTTGATGCAAAGGGGTATGAGTTCAGAAGGTGCACTGGGCTATATCTCAAGTCTGGTGGATAAAGAAGCCTTAACACTTTCTGCCAACCATGTGTTTTTAATTTTAGCGATGGTCTTTGTTTTTGCTGCATTGATTGTCTGGCTCGCGCCAAGACCTAAATTGGGTGTGGGTGGCGGTGGTCACGCACATTAATGCTCATCCTCTAAGATATAAAAAAACCGCTGCATTCAGCGGTTTTTTATAGCGTATTTTATAAGTCTGATTTGGCACGTTTCAGTGCTGTTTGCCATTTATTGAGCTGGCTTTGTCTTTCATCATCAGACATCTGAGGTTCAAATATTCGTTCAAGTTGCCAGGATTGCGCAATCTCATCCAGGTTTGAAAATACCCCTGATTTGAGCCCGGCCATGGCTGCTGCACCCCAGGCGGTAGATTCCAACATTTTAGGACGCAGTACCGGAACATTAAGTATATCGGCCTGAAATTGCATCAGCATATCATTGCGACTGGCACCACCATCTACACGTAGTTCTTTTAAAGGATGGCTAATGTCGGATTGCATCGCGGTTAAAACATCGGAAACCTGAACAGCAATAGATTCCAAGGCTGCACGGGCGATATGGGCTTTATTGGTTCCGCGAGACATCCCGCAGAGCAGGGCACGGGCATCGCTGTCCCAATGTGGCGCGCCAAGTCCGGTAAAAGCAGGCACCAGCACCACACCATCGGTATCATTCACCTGTCTGGCCAGTTTTTCAACTTCGCTACTATTTTGAATAATGCCTAGACCATCCCGTAGCCATTGTACAATCGCACCCGCCATAAACACACTACCTTCCAGTGCATAAGTGGTTTGATCGTGGCATTGCCATGCCAGAGTGCTGAGTAATTTATTTTGGCTAAATTGAATTTGATGGCCGGTATTAAATAACATAAAGCAGCCAGTCCCATAGGTGTTTTTTGCCGTACCGACTTCAAAGCAAGATTGACCGAAGAGGGCAGATTGCTGATCTCCCAGAATTCCCATAATCGGAATATTTGCCCCCAACAAACCTGTGGCAGTGTCGGCAATATAAGTATCCGAGGCAATAATTTGCGGCAAAACCGAATGCGGGATATTAAACCGCTCGAGAAGCTCTTCATCCCAAGTCTGAGTTTGCAGATTCATCAGCATGGTACGTGAAGCATTGCTGGCTTCAATCACATGTTCTGCACCTTGCGTTAAATTCCACATCAGCCAGCTATCGACCGTTCCAAAAGCCACATGACCCTGTTGGGCAAGTTCACGTAAGCCCGCTACATTTTCCAGTAACCAGACCAATTTACCGGCACTAAAATAAGGGTCGATCAGTAAACCGGTTTTTTGCTGGATAGTCGCTTGCAAATTTTGTTGCAGGAGTTGGTTGCACCATTCAGTTGCGCGACGGTCTTGCCAGATAATGGCCGGGGCAAGCGGTTTACCATTGCGTTTATCCCAGATTACCGTTGTTTCACGCTGATTGGTTAGACCAATGGCTTTGATATCTTTGGCAAGAATGCGGGCAGAGGCGAGGGCTTGCTGTACCACTGCAATTTGTGTGGTCCAGATTTCCTGTGCATCCTGTTCAACCCAGCCTGAATGTGGAGTAGAAATATGCGTTTCACGCTGAGCTGTTGCCTGAACTTTTCCTTGTTCATTAAAGATAATCGCACGGCTGGAGGTGGTTCCCTGATCGAGTGCAAGTAAATAGCTCATAAATTTTTCTTTTATAGGACTTGAAAAATAAAATATTAGCGCAATTATTGAATTAATCGCATCTGTTTGTGTAAATGTTTAAAAAACGCACTGCGGGTTTGAACATTTATGTTATGATTGCGATCTACTTTGGGGGTGTTTCTGGCTTCGACGCTGGTGATGAAACTCATAGATGCATGTCGAGAGCGCATTTTCTCTCGTAAATCAAATTTGCATTTTTTAGTCGCAAACGACGAATCATACGCTCTAGCTGCCTAAGGGCAGCTTGTCCGCCTCTCCGAATACTTGTGGTTAGAGAGTCCGACTGAAGCGCACGCACACAAGTCCGTATAAAGCCAAGCCTCGGGGCTTTGTACTAAACTTAGAGGATCGCGATTTGTACCCTGTTCGTCGGGTCACAAAGAGTTAAAACAATAGACGATATCTAAGCATGTAGTATTCTCGAGCGTAATGCTGGCGGACGCGGGTTCAACTCCCGCCACCTCCACCAAAATTCTTTCCGAAGTAATCCATCGGAATCTAAAAAAGCCTTTAAACTCAATGTTTAAGGGCTTTTTTATTGGCTGTATTGTCCGACCCGATCCTAAGCTGTTTGACCCTATTTTTGCTTTCTGGGGGTCAAAATTGGGACAATTTGACCCACTAAATAAGTTTAATTATGTGGGACAAAGATATGTCGCTTACTGATGTGCTGTGTAAAAAAGCATCACCGAAGGAAAAACAGTACCGCCTTTCTGATGTTAATGGTCTTTCTTTACGAATAGATCCGAATGGGAAAAAATATTGGTCTAAGTTAAAAGAAAAAGAGTTTGTAAAAGGCACTGCTCTTGAACTTGATCCAGCGAACGTTGATGCTTGGAATGAACTTACTAAAGACTATAAGATCATTCAAGTGACAACGACAAACCTGCAAGCAAGAGACTTTAATTCAGCTCAATATAGTAAGACAACAGACCGAACCAATGAAAAAGAGAAAGTAGAATATTCAGCCTTAACACTGGTAGCTGAAATATCTCGCTATCTGAATATCAGTCCTATTCGTATTGAAAGTATGCTTGAGCATACTAAAGAAGGCCTTAAGCAAATTCTAAACTGTATTAATGAGTTTAATGAATTGCTTTATGACGTAGTCATTCCAAGATTGTTCAAAGCTATCTATGATCAGGAAGTTGAAAAAGAAACTATTGAGAAAGAAGTTCAGTTGATCATACCTCCAGCGGTTGGCGACTTATCATTCTATGAAATTGCAGAAGGTAAGGGTGGAACAGCTCTATATGCAAATACGCAAATAGGGTTGAGAGATAAAAGCTTCAATCTTGATACTTATACCTTTGACTCAAATCCAGAGTATGCATTGTTTTGGGATCTATTAAAGGATGATGGCGTAGAGAAAATTTACTTTACGGGTATGTTTACTGATAAGTCAAAAACTGAATTCTACTTCCAATATATCGACCCAGATTCATATGCACTGCGAAACTACTACCCAGATTTTTTAGTTCAATTGAAAAATGGTCAGTATGTCATTGTAGAGGTAAAAGGCGATCATCAGTACGAAGATCCTACCGTATTAGCAAAAGCTAAAGCTGCGAAAGAATACGCCAGTATGAGTGATATTGAGTATCGAATGATTAAAGGTACTGATGCCGTTGCGCATTTGTATCAGCATTTGATTAGCGGACAAGTCGTTGCGGAAAAAGCAGAAAATCTTATAAGCTAAAAGTAATAAAAGAGATCATGGCTGAAGCCATGATCTCTTTTATTTACAATGGGTAAATTGGGGTAAATCATTTTTAAAAAAATAAATATAATACAGATATTTAAGTGCTTAGTTAAACTGCCACCATCTCTGTAATAGATATATATGTAAAATACCCTTAGCTGAGAATAACAACAGTGAGCACTTTTATCAGTCAATGACTCAGGTAATGCCAGTTTGGAAAAAACCAAGAAGCGCTTGGATGGTATGGTGAATCGGTTTTAATATAAAAGTAGAGTTTTAAATATTTTTTTATTTCCTTTAAGATCATTAAATTAAAAAATTATTTTACTAAATGGTCTTTATAAATAGGTATATTTGTGCAGAAAACTGAGGAATCAATACTCCATAATTTAAAAGTTAATGATTGGTTGGCAAGTCTTCAGAATTACTACCTTAAAACTGATGGGCCATATGGAGCTACAAAACTGACTTCATTGGAGGGCTCATAAAATATAGAGGATCAATATTAACCTGCTGGGCTAATGTGTTTCCAAGAGATGGTTGTAGATCCTGAAATAAAGAATATAAGTTAAGTGCGGATAAGGGGCCTGTTCTTCCCCATGTTTTGGATAATGTCGTACAAGTTACCACCACAACAGACTAGGTTATTTTAGAAAAAATTATCAATAAAATAAATATAAAATATTGATTTTAATTAAAAAAACTTTAAAATAAAAAAATAAAAATCAAGTTTAAATTATTAGAGGGAACATGGATAAGCAAGAAAATTTTCTGGAGAGACTAAAATTTTCTCCGGCAGTTACTATTTGTACTTGGCTTTTAATAGGGGTTGGCTATTGTAATTTTTTTGTTAAAGACTGGGAGGTTCTTTTTTCAGTTCTAATTTTATCATTAGCATCATTAATTTATTTTGTATATTTCTTTTTTAAAACAGGTCAAGCAGGGCAGATTTTAACTGGAATAATTATAACTTTTTTAATAATGGGATTGTGTGCAGCTGTTCCAATTGTTGGTTGGATAGCATTGATACTATTTGTCTTATATAATATTAGTAAATCTTTTGAAAATATTAAAAATTTAT
This sequence comes from Acinetobacter sp. NS-4, assembly GCF_037402435.1. NCBI lineage: Bacteria > Pseudomonadati > Pseudomonadota > Gammaproteobacteria > Moraxellales > Moraxellaceae > Acinetobacter > Acinetobacter sp. NS-4. The sequence goes on from NZ_JBBEUE010000004.1 coordinate 134,883, forward strand.
TACCTAATGCAATTAATGCATTAGTTATATATTTTATATTGTTTTCTGTAGAAATGGATTTTTTTGATGCCGAGTTAGCAATGGCACTTTATATGGTCTCTGTAGGTATTTTTGCATATGGTATAGAAAAAAATAAATTTTCATCTGAAGTTGTTTATCTCAGATATTCTATTTTATTTTTATCCATCCCATTAATTATATTGTCCGTATTATCTATATTTTCTGCATTAAGAAATTTATTCAACATTAACTTACTTACACAGAAGATCCAAGTACAAACACCACAGCAAGTCGGAGGCTATACAAGAGTTAATGGGGTGGAGGTATCAGCCTACACACGTAACGTTACTCAAACAGTAGCACAAACATCGACATCAATTACTGCTGGATCAGGAGCAATGACATCATCACTTGTAAAGGATGCTTCGGGGATTGTGGCAGAATTAAGTGAAGAAAAAACACATCAATCTGAGCTAAAAAATATCGTAAATAGAAACCCAAAAAATGACTTTAAAACAAATAGTGAATATAAATTTTATTATAAAGATGATTTAGATAGGGGAAAGGTTCAAAATTTTATTAATGCGGTTGTTGCGATAGGGAATATGCCTAATCTTGTAATAGGAGATATTGAAGGTTATTTTGATGATACACTTTGGGGTAAAGGAGATAATGGTGTAGTTGTAACAGATTTATATATTTATTGTGTTGGTGGTTTCGGTGCGGATAGTTTTTATTTAGATATATCAAATATTATAAGTATTAATTTTTCTGGAATGGTAAATAAAAAAATTATTTTAGAAACTTCTGAAAAAAAATATGAAATGATATTAACACAATCTAATAAGGGGGCTGAGATTGTGTATGAATTAATTAAAAGTAAAATATATATTTAAAAGAGATTTGAAGTAAGTTAAGGTAATGGGATTGAGGTTATTTATTTTAATAATTTTAAAAATTCAATCCCATATTCTTTTAAATAGATTTGATAGTCAATACAAAATATTATTTAGCTATATAAACTTTAGGATCTGGTGTTCATGCAAGAAAAAACAATTGATTTGAAAGGGTTTGCGATTTCAGGGGCATTGTTTGAAACGACTTCGCGTTATGGCTCTGCTGGATCAGAATTTTTAAAGGGTTTAAGAGGTATTGATTATCAAACTGGACAAGAGTTTGATAGAAGCCTACTGGATATAAAATCCTATAAAATTAACGTAGACCATGCAAATCAAAATATTAAGCAACAAGCTGGATTTTCTGCTGAGATTGCCAGTGTTTCTCGTAGAAATGCCAAATCAATAATTAATAAAAGTAATTCTCATTTTAATCGTAGTGAAGACTTAGCGCATTATGGGAAGAATCATAATGTTGTTGATATTGTAGAATTATTTGATGATCAAGAAATTACATCACAAATGAAGTTTGTTACCAATAGTGAAAGTTTGGTTGATAAAATTGCTGCTGGTTCTGGTAGTGGAAAAAGTGACTATTCACGCTATATGGCTGTAGATAAGTTAGAAGTTCCAACAGAGCAAGTTAAGGAAATGAAAACTTATTGTCGTACTCAAGTAGAGAAGCTTAATAAGCAAGTTATGGCTTTAGAAAAGCAGGGCAAAAGCGAATTAGCTACAAAATATCGTGAAAATATTGAAAATTATAAAAAACTTGAAGGGAAAATTACAGATTCTGGTTTGACCACTGATCAGGCAATTAAGTATCGATTAAATCCTGAATGGGAAACTGTTCTAGATATCACTGAGGTCAGTCATCAGGCTGGAAGTGAAGGTGCGAAATTAGGAGCCGTCATTGGTGGAAGCATTTCGCTTATAAGTAATATGATTGCTGTCTATTCTAATCAAAAAGATTTTAGTGATGCTGCAATAGATGTAGCACAAGATACTTTAGTAGCTGCTGGTGTTGGTTATGGAACAGCTTTTGTTGGAACAGCAGCGAAGACATATATGCAACAATCTACCTCTTCAACCTTACGATCATTATCTGCAACAGGATTGCCAGCAACAATAATGACAACGTGTTTGGCGACAGGGAAATCTGTTAATAGGTATGCTAACGGTGAAATTGATGGCACAGAACTATTACAAGAAATGCATTTAACTGTATCGGGAACATTATCTGCATCAATGTTTACAATGATTGGACAGCTAGCAATACCAGTACCTGTTTTGGGTGGATTAATTGGTGGCATGATAGGTTATGCCCTGACAAATACCTTTTATCAAAGTTTTTTTGACGTATTAAAAGAGGCGAAGCTATCTGCTGAACAACGTGTAATTACAGAAATGAAATGTAAGGCAGCAAAAGAATTATCTTATGCCTATCAAAAAAGAATTAATAAAATTTTTACTGAAAAACTTTCTCAACTTGATCAAGACAGTCGAGCAATGTTTGCCATTCTAGATAATCCAGATATTTCTGCTGATGACTTTTGTGTTGGTATTAATAAATTTGCTCAATCGTTAGGTAAAGAATTAAGCATTAATAGTTTTGATGAGTTTGATCAAATGATGCTATCCGATGAACCTTTTAAAATTTAGGAGATAAATGATGTTCTTACATGATTTAACTGATAATGGTTATAACAGAACCTTATTTTTAGAATGTGCTTACATTCTTTTAGTAGCAAGAAGCTCAAATGATTTTTTTGAAATAGGGGAAGATCTTTGGAGTGATAATAAATATAAAATTAAATTTTTAAAAGATGATAACCTTCTCCCAATTTTAAATAAGTATGCAAGTGTATTTGATCAAAATATTAATGAGAAAAATTATTATTATTTAAAGAATGAAAAAAATTACTCTAAATTTTTAGAAAATGGAATTATGCGAGATTTCGATGGTGTTTATAAGATTGATGAAAAATATACTCATATAGATAATTTTGGAGGGAGTTCTTCTAATATTTTTGAGTATAGCCATATAACTTTTGAGGAAAGTATTAGGGGTTCAGCGAAAGAGAGCTGTTTCCCTTATCTATTTAGTATTTTTGGGTATTTCATGCAAAAAAAATTAAATGAAATAACGAAAGGTGATATAGAAAATTATCCGACTACTTTCGGGCAATTACTTGAAAATACATATGATCCTAGCTATGAGGCTATTTATAAGGAAAAACTATCAACATTAGAAATAAAGGCTGAAGTTTTTGATAATGTATTGGATTTAATATTTATTATGAAATCTGATCATTTAAAAAATATAAGTAATAGTGAGAAAAAAATTATTATTTTTGAGTTAATAAAATGTTGTTTTGATTATGGTAAATTTGGTGATATTGAAAAAACGATAATCAGTAAAATTTGTAAGTATCTTAAAGTAGATGCTGAATATATAGAAGAATTTGAAGATGTAATTGTTAAGATTTTAGCTTTAAATAAAGAAGCTAAAGAATTAATTAACGAATAGGAGTGTATGGAATGGCTGTTCCTTTAATTATTGGGTTGGGCCTTGGGGCTGTTGGGCTTTATAAAAGCGGTAAGGCTATTAAAGACAATATGGATGCAAATGATCTTAACAGTTCAGCGCAGAGTATTGTAAGGCGTGCTGAATCTGAATTAGAGGCATCTCGTGATGATTGTCAAAAGACATTAACTGATTTAGGTCAGCTTAAAGTTGAAGCTGTACAAGTGAATATACATAACTTTTTAGAAGAATTTAAAAAGATTAAAAATAAAGATGATATTGGTGATGCAGAAATAGGAAATTTAAAGTTATCGGAGTTTAGTGAGCAAGCATTACAGGAAATGGATGAAAAGGTTTCTTTTCTGGTAAGTTCAGGTTTAGGGGCAGGTGGTGGCGCTCTCAGTGGTGCATTGGCTGCTTTTGGTGCATATAATGGAACAATGGCATTTGCAGCGGCAAGTACAGGTACGGCAATTAGTAGTTTGAGTGGGGTTGCTGCGACAAATGCAACCTTAGCATGGTTAGGTGGCGGTACATTAGCATCTGGTGGGATGGGAGTTGCGGGAGGTACTTTGGCTTTAGGTGCGTTAGCAGCAGGGCCAGCATTGCTGGTTGCAGGCTGGTACATGGGGGCAAAAGCAGAAAGTAAAGTAAATGATGCTTTGAGTAATTTAGCAGAAGCGGAACGATTTAAGGTTGATATTGATTCTGCTATTCTTCTAACTGATGGTATTCGAGATGTCGCAAAAAAAGCGTCAGAAGTTATTAGTACTCTTAGAATGCACGCTAGACGTAATTTAAAATTATTGAAAAATGTCATTGATTCACAAGGTGTTGATTATTCAATTTATACTTTAGAAAATAAGCGCATTGTGATGAAAAACTTAAAAATTACTCAAGTATTGAAAGCTCTTATTGATACAGCAATACTAGATCAGGATGGTAATTTATTGGGTGATGCATCAAGTAATATTATTAAAATGCAGAATTATATAGATGCCGATTTTAGAGAGATGTAATAAGAGTTAGTTTGTTAAATGAGTTTAGAGTTGAAAACATTTCCATGTACCCAATGTGGTGCATGTTGTCGTCATGTAAATTTCTCCGAACTTACTGAATATCTTGATCGTGGTGATGGTATTTGCCGTCACTACGATTTTGAGTCAAAGTTATGTAGGATTTATGAAACTAGGCCAGAGATATGCCGAATTGATATTTTTTATCAGAAGCATCTAAAAAAACAACTTTCATGGAATGAATTTGTAGATTTAAATTTAATAGCTTGCAAACAATTGGGTGATTTAGATTATTTTTTCTAAATGGATATGGTTGGCATCGATCCATATATTGAGTAATCTCGTACAAGTTACCGTACAAGCTACCGTACAAGCTGATCTAAATACCTAATACAACTTGATACGGTTTAAATCCTTCCAGGACAGCATCAGAAACTAACTGGATAAATGCTTCAGTTTTTCCATAAGCCATCCACTGATCTAAGGCTTCATAGTAGGCCAGTCGATTTTCAATAGTGATGACACAAAGTGGATAGCCAGCTTTAAGCAATTCTAGATTCATTAAAAGACGTGACGTGCGACCATTACCATCAATGAAAGGATGAATACCAATAAAATCGGCATGTACTTTAGCTGCACGCTCAATAGGATGAAGCTTATGTGCTTCACTATTATACCAAGCTACCAATTGAGCCATCTTATCATTTAACAAAGTATAGTCAGGTGGGGTAGTGCTACCACCTGATATCAGGACGTTTTGCTGACGATAACGTCCAGCATTATCATCGTCAATATTCTTTAAAATGAGTTGATGGATATTACGAATTTGCCATTCAGAAAATGATTCCTCTTTCCGAATGATATCCTCAACATAGTAAATTGCATTTCTATGATTGATCGCTTCAAAGTGATCTTTCAGTGTTTTACCGCCTACAGCGATGCCTTCTAAAACTACTTTAGTTTCTAGCAGTGTTAGTCTATTACCTTCTATCGCATTTGAATGGTAGGTCCAGCGGAGAATAATATCTTCTGATAAATTCTTTATAGTTATTGGTGAAAAGGGACGATGCAGATCTAATTTTTTCTTTAGATCATCAATAGCTTTAAACATTACCCAATTCCTGAATCCATCTCAATAAATGATACATTAAAAAAGAGATGATAATATGTAATGATATATCGTTACATTTGTGTGTTAATTTAACGATGCTATAATCGGTGCACCATTTCAAATCCTGAATTGGGATTTGAACAAAACTACTTTGTGATTCAATACACTAAATCTAATTTGGGTCAAAATTGGGTCAATGATTTTTTTTATTCAATAAAATAGCTTTAGAATTAATAGGTTAGGATTTGAGTTCAATTGACGCCACCCCACCAAATTCTTAAATTTATATGTTGTTACATTACGATATATGAATTAAAAAGCCTTAAACATCAGTGTTTAGGGCTTTTTTTATGCCTGTATATAACTTTGTATGAATGAGCACATAGCTTGTTGCTGTGTATGGTAGTGTGTATAGTGTGAGTTAGTGAAAAGCCACCATACTGTAAGTTTTCGGCTTTTTTTGCACTAATCTGGTTTTTATTTTGCACTTAATATTTTACAGTTATTCTGCATTATCTAACGAATTGCCAGATAGTGCAGGGTAGTCAATTAACTCATCGAAACAATAGCAAATCCAATGCCGCCATCTTGACCTGAATTACCTCCATTCTTCACAGCCTTTAGCTTTAGCACCAACTACTAAATCAAAAGTAATTACTTCTTCAGTTGTATTAGTGAATTTAACTTTTAATCATCCACCTGAACCGCCACCGCCGCCATAAGACCAGCCAATATCTCCAATTCCAATGGCACCAGTACCGCCACTATTAATAGCCCCACTGCTAGAATTAATAGCAGCACCACCTTTTTGTGGTTCTCCACGATTATTTGGATTAACTACAGCATCATTACCATTCTGATTAATTTGTACTTCAAAGCTTGAATCAGCTGTAACTGTATTTATACCACCTGCGGCCAGCAGTACCATTTGTATAACTTGAACCATTACCCCCTATCCAAGGGCATTTATTCAATAAAACAGCCAGAATCATCACCACATTAGACCAGCCGGGCTGGTTTTATAAATTGTATTTTGGTGAACCGAGTACTCGGCAGCTGAAAAAAACCACCTTAGCGTTCTGCGGTATAAAAAAGATCAAAACGGCTTATATTGGTGCTGTTCGCGGTTCAAGTGGGCTAAAACGTGAAAAATGGTTAAGATTAATGGAAAAGTATGCCAAACAGAATGCAGCAATTTAATGGCTTGGAAAGCCTGCTGATCTTTCAGAAACATCATATCCAGGGAGATTTTTAAATTTGTGCATGAATAGGTTTTTTAGCATAAGGTTTTGATGGTCTGTTTTTTAATCACAGGATCAAATATAACTTGATGGAGTATTTAGCTTGATCACGTGTTTAAGAAGTTGGATGAACAACAGCATGCTTATATTCATCAGCTGATTTTTGCTGCTTGTGGCTTGATTTGTTCGCCATGTTATCCAAGAAAAAAAGATCTATAAAATGGGAGATTATTTAAGGCATTTTAGGCAGATGATGCCCGACTATTGAAAACGTTGTTACTATTTATATCCGATAAAAAGAAGAGCAGTTTTTGAATGATAAAAGATCTTTTATTGCTGTTGGTAGGTGAAAAGTTAGATTAACGATTCACCTACCAGCCGGGTCTGATTCTGTCCCCAAGATTTATTTTATCAGCTTGAGCGTTAAATATTGTCGCTCAGGTTTATTCTATTTTGCGGAATTTTTTTTTGTGAATCTTTACCCCAATTGAATTTTTGTGCACAGATGCCTAATCCGACAATAAAGAGTGCAAGCAAGCTGGTATAAGTCACTTCTTTGAAATATGTTCCTTCAACCAGCATGGTAATCAGGGCACCAATAATAAAGAAGATTGCCAGATAAGTCAGCCAAGGGAATAACCACATTTTAAAGTCAATCACTTGTCCTTCCGCTTCTAATTTCTTACGCATACGTAATTGAGAAAAAGCAATGGTGAGATAGACATAGAGTGCTGCTGTACCTGTCGCTAACATAAAGATGTCGTAGACATTCATACTTTCAGTGGCAGTTAGGTAGGTTGCGAATAAAGCGAATGATGATGACACCAGAACACCCATCCAAGGACTACCATTACGGTTGATTAAACCAAAGCTTTTCGGTGCATCACCACGTTTTGACAATGAAAACAGCATACGTGAACAGGTATAGAGTGCAGAGTTAAAACAGCTACACACTGAAGTCAGGACCACAAAATTGACAATGTGTTTTGCTTCTGGAATACCGAGTGCGGTTAAGGTCACACTATAGGTTCCCCAAGTTGGGTCTTTGAGTAGTGGATTGTTATGTGGAATGAGGCAGACGGTAATAAACATTGAACCAACATAGAATAACAGGATACGCCATACCACTGAGTTAGATGCTTTACGGATTTCATGTGAAGGGTTTTGCGATTCTGCGGCAGCCACCGTCACAATTTCAGCGCCAATGTAGGCAAACATAACCCCGAGTAATGCCGTGATTACCGCAGAGAAACCATTGGGCATGAAACCTTCAGCGGTTAAATGGGTAATACCTGTCGCACCTGCTTGGCTCCACGGCCATAAGTGCATGACTGCCAAGCTACCAATGACTAAGAAAATAACAATTGCAATCACTTTGATCAGGGCAAACCAAAACTCAAATTCACCATAGTTTTTGACATTTTGTAAGTTAACTACAACCAATGACACTATAACTAGGAGCATGTAGCCCCAGATAGGGATAAACGGAAACCAGCTGTTGAGAATTTTACCTGCGACATATGCTTCCCAGCCCATCAGTAAGGCCCAAGAACACCAATACAGCCAGCCAATGGTAAAACCTGCCCAGCGGCCAATTGCACGATCAGCATAGGTTGAGAATGAACCGCTATCCGGGTTGAGAACGGCCATCTCACCGAGCATGCGCATGATTAATAGAATGAGCAATCCACCAAAAGCATAGGCCAAAATTGCAGCGGGACCTGCCGAGTAGATTACATTACCAGAGCCAATGAACAGTGAGCCACCAATTACCCCGGCAATCGAGATCATTGTAAGATGACGTGACTTAAGTCCACTTTTTAAGCTGTGTGATGAATCGGGCGTGGAGACATGTTGATGTTCTGCCATATAATTTCCCTTAATATCCATAGTGCAACAGCAATAGAGCTCTCTACCTTGTGTACACTATCTGTCCTTTGAAACTGTAACCGAATTCGTAATCACTTCATTAATTTTAAGTTAAACTTAATAAAGCCGATGTTTCTATAAATACATGAAAAATCATACTTTGATTACAAAACTGTTACATGCTGTTTATGTATGCTGCTAATTTCTCTTTTTTGTTGTCAGGTGACGAGAGCCATTTTTTAGCTATTGAAGGGAGCCAATTGCTTTAAAAAGGTGAAAATTACAGAAAGAAATGTTTACAGAAAAATAAAGACTAAATAAAATGAAGTGGCCATAAAAGGTTTTACTCCTTGTTTAAAAACAGGCCGAGAATATATTGATTTTAAAAATAAAATTTTAATTAGAATTGAAATTTTACTAATTTAAAGTATGAATTCCATTGTCGCGCAAGCATTTCAACAGTACGCCGAAAGCCACCAATATTTCTTGTTCGTTCACGCAGGCGAAACCGAGCAGTAATCCTTTCTGCCGGGTAGAATAGTGCTTGGTATAGTATTGGGATAGGGCTCTGACCTTAATACCTTGATCAAGTGCATTCGATGCAATCAGGACATCATCACTGCTGCTTGGCAGTTTTAAAATCAGGTGTAGGCCTGCTGCCGTGTTGTATTCGTGCAGAAAATCTTCACCTAAATGGCGGTTAATTAAATCAATCAGAAATGCATGGCGTTTACTGTAGAGTAAGCGCATGCGCCGGATATGCGCCTCATAATGGCCTTCACGGATAAATTCTGCCAGTGCCTTCTGATCAATTAAATGTCCACCGCGATAGAGTTCTGAGGCCACAATACGCAGCGGGGAAAACAGTTTCTTCGGAACCACCAGATAGCCGATACGCAGTGCAGGATAAATGGTTTTGCTGAATGTGCCCATATAAATGACCGGGGAATCAGGTTCCAATCCTTGTAAAGACGGATAGGGCTGGCCTGAAAACCTGAATTCACTGTCATAATCATCTTCCACAATCCAGCTTTTATGCTGCCGGGCAATTGCAATCAGCTGTTTGCGCCGTTCCAGGCTTAGATGTGAACCTAGGGGATACTGGTGGGAAGGTGTAACAAAGATCAGCTTAGGGGGTACTTTGGGATCAAGATCAGGAATAATGCCTTCCTGATCGACCGGTAGTGAACGCAGATTGACCCCGTTAATGCGCAAAATATTGCGGGCGCCCCAGTAGGCTGGATCTTCGATCCAGACTTCATCTCCAATGTCGCTCAAGGTACGCGAGACTAAATCAATCGCCTGATGCGTGCCTTCGGTAATAATGATTTGATCGGCATCGCATTGCACCGAACGTGCAATTTTCAGATATTCGGCAAGTTCTTGGCGCAGTTCCAGACAGCCGCCGGCATTGCTGTAAATCAAGCGGGTAATTTCCGGTTCACGGCTTAAACGGGTCTGAATTTTGCTAAAAATGTGATGCGGAAACTCTGTCACATCCGGCGCACCGGGAACAAAAGCACCCCATTGATAAGGCGAAGCTGCTGAATAGCCGATTAAGTAAGAACCGCGCTGAGACAAGCTGTAACTTTGCTGAGATTTTTTTTCTTGAATAGGGGCGTTGCTATTTTCCGCCTTGACTAAAAAGGATTCGGGCAGTTTATCTGTGACCCAGGTGCCTTGTCCTGTGCGGGCATCGATATACCCTTGTGCCTGTAATTGTTCATACGCGCTTAATACCGTATTGCGGGAAACCTTGATCTCTTTGGCCAGATCGCGGGATGCCGGCAGGCGAGTCTTGGGTGCCAATACGCCGTCAATTATGGCATTGCGCAAGCAGCGAAATAATCGCAGCTGCAATGTTCCATCGATATCTTGCTGTAATCGCTGCAGCAAATAGTCTCCAAGCAAGCTACGCAATTGGCTCTCTCCTACAAATTCAAAGTGGCTCTCGTGAGAGCGATATCGGTATGTGCAAAATAATCTGGTCAGGCAGTAATTGTAAAGTATCCCGTTCTTGCGCAGTGGACGTAAATACGGGCCTGTAAACGGCAGGCAATATACACATATCTTGGTTAAAGCCAAAGCGAAAAATCCAAGCTGAATGTTTTAGCCCAGATCACGCTGGCTACAGACCTGGATCAATAAATGCCGACAAGCAGAGATAAATTTATACTTTTTGCGGCCGCAAGGAAATGCGTCTGCATACAAAAAAACAGGATCATGCAATGAACACAATGATGAAGGGGCTCACCTATACCGAGCACGGTACGACGGCCTGGAACAATTATCTGAAACAGCTGGATAAAGTGGCTCCTTATCTGGGTGAACTCAGCGAAAGACTGGATATGTTGCGACGCCCGAAGCGAAGCCTGATTGTGGATGTTCCGGTGATTATGGATGATGGCAGCGTTCAGCATTTTGAAGGTTATCGGGTTCAGCATAATTTGACCCGCGGTCCGGGCAAGGGCGGTGTACGCTTCCATCCTGATGTCAATTTAGATGAGGTGATGGCACTGTCGGCATGGATGACGATTAAGTGTGCGGCGCTAAATTTACCTTTTGGTGGTGCCAAAGGCGGGGTACGGGTTGATCCAAGCCAGTTATCCAAGCGTGAACTAGAACGATTAACAAGACGTTATACCGCAGAAATCAATTTGGTTATTGGGCCGCAAAAAGATATTCCGGCACCGGATGTGGGGACAAATCCGCAAATTATGGCCTGGATGATGGACACCTTTTCCATGAATGCTGGTTCTACCATTACTGGTGTGGTGACAGGGAAACCCGTGCATCTTGGCGGTTCTTTAGGCCGCAGTAAAGCTACAGGACGTGGCGTGTATATTAGCGGGCGTGAAGTGGCTCAGCAAATTGACCTGGATTTAAAGGATGCCCGGGTGTGCGTGCAGGGGTTTGGTAATGTCGGCAGCGAAGCCGCCTTGCTGTTTCATGAAAATGGCAGCAAAGTGATTTGTGTACAGGATCACTCGGCAACCCTATATCAGGAACAAGGAATTGATATACCCAAGTTAATGGAATATTCAAACACCCATCACAAGATTCAGGGGTTTGCTGCAAGCGACGAAATCGCGGCGGCAAAATTCTGGAAAATTCCCGCGGAAGTGTTTATTCCTGCGGCGCTGGAAGGGGTGATTGATGTGCATGTTGCCCAAACCATTCAAGCCAAGATCATTTTGGAAGGGGCCAATGGTCCGACTCTCACTGAAGCGGATGAAATCCTGAGTCAGCGTCAAATCACGGTTGTACCGGACGTGATCTGCAATGCTGGTGGCGTGACTGTCAGCTATTTCGAATGGGTACAAGACCTTGCCAGCTATTTCTGGACAGAAGAAGAAATCAATCAGCGCATGGACGTGATCATGAAAAATGCCGTACATGACGTTTGGCTCAAAGCCATGCAGGCCGGATGCTCTTTACGTACAGCAGCTTATATTTTGGCATGTGAACGGATTCTGATGGCTCGCCAAGAGCGCGGCATCTATCCAGGTTAAGGGTAGGGTCTCTTGCAGGATGCAATATTTGACCCGGCATAAGTTTGGATATTTAACGCCTTTGCTGCTTCCATTTGGTCAGAAACTTTGCTTTTGCCAGCGACCTGGTTTTGAAGATTATTATTTCTTTTTTGGGGCTTCTATAATGTCGCAACGTTTTTTAGTGAAACCATTTTCATTCTGTGCGCTTGTCGCCAGTGCCATGACGATGTCTGCCACCGTGCAGGCAGATACGCTTTCTTGGGGCGATGCCGATACCGATTTAGGCAAACTGACCGTATCGGGGTGGCTACGAGCGAATTATCAGGATAAAGATTATTCGGACAGTGACCATAAATTAAAGTTTAATGCGGCGAAACTCAGCCTGAAATATGATGCCAAGTCATTGTTCGGCGATGTGGAATACCGTTGCTATCAAAATGATACCCTGTGTGATTTTTCAACTTTGGTGAATGCCAACCTGGGCTATAAGCTGAATGATGACAGCCGCATCACCTTGGGTCTGCAAGATATGCCTTTTGGTATTGGCCGCTTCTGGAGCAGCAGCTGGTACGGCAGTTCAATGGACAATGCCGGCCTGGAAGATGTGCATAATCTGGGTATTAACTGGCAGCAGCAGCTAGGTACAAATACCAAAGTGAATGTGGCTTATTTTGTACGTGATGGTGGAAGTTTTGCCGGCACTGGTGACGATGCGGCGCGTTATGCGGCCAATTATGTCAAGCCGGAAGATGCCAGCACCGATGACATTGAAGAAAAAAACATGTGGGTTGCACGCATCAATCAGCAGATTCCGCTGCAGGACAGTCCGGTTAAACTGAATGTCGGCGGCTCGTACTGGTATTCAGATTTGGAAAATAACCGCAATGGTCAAACCGGGCATCGCAATGCTTGGAATGTGTTTGGTCGCTTAAACTACCAGAATGCAAACCTGACCCTGACTGCCGGACAGAATCGCGCAGATACCGAGGCTGTAGAGAATCCAGATTATGCGACGGTAGGTTCTTTTGAATCGAAATATCATGTGGCCAATAAAGCCAATTATTATGTGGCGAATCTGGATTATCAAATGACTGATTTTTACAAAGATTACGATCTGACGCCTTATGTCAGCTATACCGTCTTTGATAAAGACAAGTCTGGTTTTGCCACATCTACACGCAATATTTTGGGTGCTCAGCTGGATGTTAAGCAGTTTTCGCTGGCAGCCGAATATATCATCGGTAAAAATGATGTATTCATTGGCGGTGATGCCGGTTCTTTGGCGCAAGGAGATGCAGCAGGCCATAGCCGACTGCTGAATTTACTGTTTATGTACAATTTCTAAATTTTTGCTCTCAGTTATCAAAATGGCACCTTGTAAAAAGGTGCCATTTTTTTATGGTGTAATTTTAAGTTTATGATTTGTATCTAACTATTCTATTTTTTTGATTTTTTAAATCCTCGGGATGGGGTGAATTGGCTCTGTCTATCTGATTCAAAGTGGCTCTCGTGTCAGGCCGATAAAAGCGCAAAATGAGGAAGATCAACCAGTCATTTGCATATCATCAATCACATGATATGGATGCCAAAATTTTACAATGTATGAATCAAGAATGAGGATACAAAATGGACAGTAAACACTCTGCACTGAATGCACGTAAACAGCAAGCGACGCCTCGTGGTGTTGGTGTCATGTGTCAATGGTACGCGGAGAAAGCAGAGAACTCGACAATTTGGGATGCCGAAGGCAATCAATATATCGATTTCGCAGGTGGTATTGCGGTACTGAATACCGGTCATCGTCACCCTAAAATTATTGCTGCTGTTACTGAACAATTAACAAAATTTACCCATACAGCCTATCAGGTTGTACCTTACGAAAGTTATGTCTCTCTTGCTGAGCGTATCAATGAGCGCGCACCGATTGATGGCCCTGCAAAAACCTCATTCTTTTCTACCGGTGCTGAAGCGGTAGAAAACGCAGTTAAAATTGCCCGTGCCTATACTGGCCGTCACGGTATTGTGACTTTTGGTAATGGTTTCCATGGCCGTTCATTCATGACCATGGCCATGACGGGTAAAACTGCCCCTTACAAACGTGACTTTGGGGTAATGCCAGCGGGTGTTTTTCATGCACGTTATCCGGTAGAGTCAAAAGGCATTACTGTGGACGATGCCATCCAAAGCATTGAAGACATTTTTGCTGAAGATGTGGCTGCACATGATGTGGCGGCAATTGTACTTGAGCCTGTGCAAGGTGAAGGCGGTTTTAATGTTGTACCGGCAGAATTTTTAAAGCGTTTACGTGCATTGTGTGATCAGCATGGTATTTTGATGATTGCAGATGAAGTACAAACAGGTTTTGCCCGTACCGGTAAACTGTTTGCCATGAATCACTACGAAACCAAAGCAGACCTGATCACGATGGCAAAAAGCCTGGGCGGTGGTTTCCCGATCTCTGGCGTGGTTGGTCGTACTGAAGTTATGGATGCACCGAATCCTGGCGGCTTAGGCGGTACTTATGCGGGTAGTCCGATTGCAGTTGCTGCAGCACATGCAGTTATTGATGTGATTGAAGGTGAAGGTCTGTGTGATCGTGCCAATGTCTTGGGTGCGGAACTGGTTTCGGTATTAAATAGCATTAAAGCCAGCAGTAATGTAGTCACTGATATTCGCGCGCTGGGTTCAATGGTTGCAGTAGAACTGGAAACGGCTGAACAGGCCAAAGTGGTGCAAAACCATGCGATGGCAAATGGCCTGCTGATTTTAACCTGCGGTCGTTCTGGTAATGTGATTCGTTTCCTATATCCTTTAACCATTCCAACAGCGCAATTCCGTGAAGGCCTGGCTATTTTAGAACAGGGATTTGCAACTTTAACTGCATAAGAATGAATGAGGGATTGAAATGCTTCCAGATCATTTGAAATATTTATTACAGCATCCGGATATTTGTTTGGATCAGCCTTTAAGTGGCGATTACATCGAAGTTAAAGATGCGGCAACACATGACACGCTGGCATGGGTGAAATCCCATGACCGTGCGTCGGTAGAACAAGCAATTGCTCGTTCACAGACGGCACAGACGGCATGGAAAGCACAAACAGCATTACAACGCGCTGATGTGCTGTGGGCCTGGTTTGATTTGATGCAGGAAAATAAAGAGTCATTGGCTCAGATTTTGACTGCTGAACAAGGTAAACCTTTAGCTGAAGCGCGCGGTGAGATTGCTTATGCTGCCTCCTTTATCCGCTGGTTTGCTGAACAGGCACGCCGTATTGACGGTGAAGTGCTGACACCAACGCTGCCGAATCAGCGCTTGCTGGTCATCAAACAGGCGATTGGGGTCACCGCTGCAATTACGCCGTGGAATTTCCCTGCAGCCATGATTACCCGTAAGGCTGCACCTGCAATTGCTGCCGGCTGTTCTATGCTGGTTAAGCCGGCTGAGCAAACGCCATTAACAGCCTATGCTCTGGAAGTGCTGGCTTTGCAGGCAGGGTTGCCACAAGATGTATTGCTGCACATTAGTGGCGATGCCATTGAAGTGGGCAAAACCCTGTGTGAAAGCGACACGGTGAAAAAGCTGAGCTTTACCGGTTCGACTCAGGTCGGCCGCATTCTGATGCAGCAATGTGCACCAACCATCAAAAAACTGTCACTTGAATTGGGTGGCAATGCGCCAGTACTGGTTTTTGATGATGCCAATCTGGAGCAGGCGGTTCAGGGCATTATGGTCAGCAAGTTCCGTAATAGCGGTCAAACCTGTGTCTGTGCCAACCGTATTTATGTGCAAGATGGTATTTATGATGCGCTGGCTGAGAAATTGACTGCAGCTGTGGCCAATTTAAAAGTGGGTGATGGCCGTCAAGACGGTTCCACTCAAGGCCCGCTAATTGATGAAGATGCAATTGCCAAAGTGCAGTCGCATATTGCAGATGCAGCGAGCAAAGGTGCGCAGATTAAAATTGGTGGCCAGCGTTCAAGTCTAGGTGGCACTTTCTTTGAGCCTACCGTGCTGACTGAAGTAACCCAGGACATGAAAGTGGCTAAAGAAGAAACTTTTGGTCCATTGGCTCCGTTATTCCGCTTCCACACCGAAGAAGAAGCGGTGGCGATGGCAAATGATACCGAGTTTGGCTTGGCTACCTATGTATTCACACAAAGTACAGCGCGTCAATGGCGTGTGGGTGAAGCATTGGAATATGGCATGGTCGGAATTAATACCGGTGCCATTTCCAATGAAGTTGCGCCATTTGGTGGTGTGAAGCAATCTGGTTTAGGGCGTGAAGGTTCTAAATTCGGTATTGATGAATATCTCGAAATGAAATATCTGTGTGTAGATTTATCTTCATAATAAATGCTACATCAATCAGTTAAAAATCAGCCCTGCCCATTCAGGGCTGATTTTTAATTAACTGTTTTTTATACAATAAAAACTATTTAAACTTAACTCACACAGCAGTTAAAAAATATTTTAAGCAACAACATTTACCTATATCAATAACTGGAATTGATTTTCTGCCAAACATCTTTATTGGCTAAAATTATTGTTACACTGTTTAATGGTTTTTTTTATTGATTATGTATAACTAAATATAAGACACGAGTTCAACTCCTGTCATCTCAAATTCCAAATCAGAGAGTTCGATTTCATATAAAAATATTTAGAATCAATATTTAATGAATTTTCAATCTAGAAAAAGTCTTTATGAATATTTTAAATGTCACTCTTGCTTAGACTTGTATTGAGAGGTGATTCTTGATGAACCAAAGCCATAATTTTATATGAATTAGAATAAACAAATCAGATATTGATTTTGAAAGATAGGCGAGTAGTCTGACTATATAATAATTAAGCGGATAAGGTGATTCTGAAAAACAACTAAGCTAATCATTTTTTGTATTTAATTCTAGATTATTCCTGGAGTTGTAAAATGAAATTATCAGAACAAGTAAAACAAGCATTTTTTGATTACATAAATCACAACTATAGAGTACCAAATTATCTATTAGTCAGTCCCGATATCTATAAAACATTACTTGAGGAACATAGTAATTTTATTACCACTACCCCAATGGATACGGGCATGGAAGATATGAAATTTCTAGAGTGTGAAATTGGAGTAACTTCAAATGATGAGTCATCATTTGAATGGAAAAAGAAATAATGTATTTTTGCTGTGATCGGAATTTCATCCTGTGTAATTCACTGTCTTACCTTTACGGGTACACAGCTAATGGTGCAATTTCTTCAGTTAAATGACCGTTTTTAATTACCGACTGCATGCAGGTTAAAAGCGGATCTTAAATTTACCCTGCTATTCTCGGTATAGTTTTTCTTATTGATTATCTCCTGTACCAGTAGCATCCATAGAGAACTCTGTTTCAACTATAAAATTATTAATTCAAGCCTACGAAAACAAATAATTTTGATCACTAAAAAATATGTTTAGATCAATAAAAAAACAATTATGAAATAGGTCTATTCCATTTTTTAGTTAAATATAGAAAAGGTGCCGAATAACTTAATTAGGCTGATATGCGGGACGCGTTGCAGTTATGTCGAATAGCGTAAGCTCTGGTCTCAATAAAGAGGTGAAATAATGAATATTGCAAAGAACACGATATGCCTTTGGTACGATAACGATGCTGAGGGTGCTGCACGATTTTATGCCGAAATTTTTCCGAACTCATCTGTTGGGGCTATACATCATGCACCTGGAGATTATCCATCAGGGAAAGAAGGTGATGTCATCACGGTCGAGTTCACGGTACTCGGTATTCCATGTATTGGACTGAATGGTGGGCCAGCATTTCAGCATAATGAAGCATTCTCATTTCAGGTTGCAACCGAAGACCAGGAGGAAACGGATTGCTACTGGAATGCGATCGTCGGCAATGGTGGTCAGGAAAGCGAGTGTGGATGGTGCAAGGACAAGTGGGGGATTTCTTGGCAGATTACTCCTATAGCTTTACTCGAGGCTTATACCAGTTCTGACCGTGCAGCCGCCAAAAGGGCGTTTGATGCAATGATGACGATGAAGAAAATTGATATTGCCACGATAGAGGCGGCATTTCGTGGCTGAGATGTAGCAGCTTAATAATTCATTAAAGTTGGGCTACGTGGTGAGGTGACTTAACTCAAAATATTGAATTTATGATCGGATGAACAGGAAAACTTTTGAGATTTAGCTTGTGCACTTTCATTGGTTACTCGGAGAGGATATCTAATCCTTTATTCCAGCGAAAAGTTTTCTGCGGTCGCTGAAAATTATATCCCTATATGTATTCATAATTTGGAAAGTGCTAAGAATAAATTAAATCCCCTCATTCTTTCGAATCAGTATGTGACAAAAAATTATACAGTTCTCTAAATACGTAAATTATTGTGTCCCATTGAGTTTGTTTGTTATGAAATTTGTGTATTGCGGTACATGACGTTGATGGAATAACTCAATTTGGTTAAAAATAATCAACAAAAAAATAATTATGTTTTATTCCGTTTTAGTTATAGGGCAAAGTTGAGTCATATAACTTGAGTTAGGGGTCACAAACATAACCTCCTGTTCGGAGAACAAGACTATGAATTTCCTTAAAATATTGATGATTACCGGATGGGTTGTCCTATCCGTACCGGCCATTCTGGCAGCGGAGACTAAGGGTGGCAAATCGGGCAGCACCCCAGCAGCTGACCAGAAGGCTATCGCCAGTGCCATGAGCGCAGCACCCAAAAAAGTGGGTGCAGCAGCCACCATTGTAGCCATAGGCACAGATGGCAAGATGCGTACCTTACGTAAAGGTAGTAATGGTTTTACCTGTATGCCGGATAATCCGACCACTCCCGGTCCAGACCCGATGTGCATGGACAAGGCAGCCCTGGAATGGGCGGAAGCCTGGATGGGTCACAAACCGCCGACTGTAGGTAAAATCGGCTTTATGTACATGTTAGAGGGTGGAACCGATGCCAGTAATACGGATCCCTATGCCCAAAAACCTACCGCGGGTAACCACTGGATTAAGACGGGTCCCCATGTCATGATTGTCGGTGCTGAACCTGGCTTCTATGACATGTATCCCAAAAATGCCCAGCCAGATACTGCTGTACCTTACATAATGTGGCCCGGAACTCCCTATCAACACTTGATGATCCCGGTGAAGTGAGGGGATTAGTCTGTGCTCGTCACAGACAAGATTCTCTAGGTGCAGCTATCATCCTTCTAGAGATAAACAACACATCCTGTAGTGCAGCGGTTTGCTGTGCATGCCGCTGCACTAGATTCATGAACTTAAAGCACAGGCCAGTAGCGAATGTGAATGGCTCAAGAAAACAGCCACTGATACCCTGCACAAATTAAAAAATAATCAGACTTAGATCTGCTTGGCTTTAAAGTTATTTTGTAGCTCTACACTATCCACTTTAACCATTTTTTATAAATGATTTTGTATCATTCTTTTGTAATTTGATCTTTATGAATGTCCTGATCGGTATTCAGCCATTCAATTTTCTTCACCTGATCGTTCACAATGGTAATGGTATAAAGCATATTTTCCACTTCATAAGTATAGTCCATGGCCAGATAATGCTTTTTACCTTCTTGGAGTTCATGAGTAATCATGGAACTCGGAGACAAATGCAGACGATTTTGCATGTCGATATAAGAATCTCCCAAGCTGAGGGTTTGCCCTTCAGGAGTACGTATGGAAGATGTTTCAGAGGCTGCATGAGTAAATGTCATCGCTGACAAAAATATAAGTGGAATTAGTTGCTTAAATAACATGTTATCCCCAAAATAAAATGACAATCAAAATAATTTATCAATATAAAGAACAAAATAGCAGCATGTCTGTAGCAGAATTATTAACAAAATAAGCCCGATGTCGGACAGATCATTTTGACTTAAGGCTGTTTTATCGTGTGTATCTACATGTTCTTTATAGCATAGGTGTGCAAGACGCCTTGTGGGTGTAGATAAAATCCAATACTGAATATTGCAAGTTATAGATTTATTTGCATTTACAATCGCATTCATCAAGCTATATAGAACAGAACTATGCTTAACCTTCGAGGCATTTAAAGCTAAACTATGTTATTCAGCTGTATGTCCGTACTTGGAGTAAACTTATGTCGTGGCTTTCTTCGCTTAAATCTGTGTTTTCACTCGCGCAAGAGGTGAAGGAGGAAGAAATCCAGAATGTGCTACAAGGCTATATCCTGCCCAATTCCAAGCATGCCCTGAAAGACCGAATTACTCAAATTAATGTAGAAGGTCAGGTATTACAAATCACCATTAATACTTATCCTGAAGAAGCCGATCATCTACAAAAAATTCATGATGATTTGGCCGATGCACTGGAAAAATGCGGCATTCAGGAACTGAATATGCATGTCATTCAGCAAAAGCACAAACAGGGTGAAAGCTGCACTAACCATGATCATGAAAAAGATGGACATTGTGGTGACAATAAAGCCCAAACTTCCACTACATCTTCAGGCCAAAAACTTCCGCCTGTTGTAGATGCTGCTGGACAAATGCCCCAAGCTGAAAGCAAGAATGCAGAAGATCCTAATAATCCACCAATCCAGAAACCGGCACCGCAGCAAAGAGATGTGCCCAAGCATCCACGTATTCAAAATGTGATTCTGGTTTCGTCGGGTAAAGGGGGGGTGGGTAAATCTACAACCACCGTCAACCTTGCTTTGGCCTTACAAAAACTGGGTTTAAAAGTCGGTGTTCTGGATGCAGATATCTACGGACCAAGTATTCCTACCATGCTAGGCAATGCCGGACGAACTCCCATGATTGAAGCAGAAAATTTTGTTCCGCTGGATGCGTATGGTCTGGCCGTGCTTTCTATTGGCCATTTAACTGGAGATAACAACACTCCGGTTGCCTGGCGTGGTCCCAAAGCGACCGGTGCCTTAATGCAATTATTTAACCAGACTTTATGGCCAGACCTGGATGTATTGATGATTGATATGCCACCCGGAACAGGCGATATTCAATTAACCTTGGCGCAGCGCATTCCGGTGACAGGTGCGGTTATTGTCACCACACCGCAAAATGTTGCCTTACTGGATGCCACCAAAGGCATCGAACTGTTTAATAAAGTTCAGATTCCGGTGATGGGTGTAGTGGAAAACATGTCGACGCATATCTGTTCGAATTGTGGTTATGAGGAACAGATTTTTGGTACAGGTGGCGGTGACAAATTAGCTGAACAATACCATATTCCTTTACTCGGGCGTTTACCGTTAAATGTGCAAATCCGTGAAAATGCCGATGCCGGAAAACCTTCTGTGCTGGTAGGAGATGATGCTGCGGAAAGTTATATGGCAATTGCACAGAAAATTGCCGATCAATTGCCGAAAGTAGAAAAACCACAAAACCGGATTTTCTAAATTTTTTGTCTGATTAAAGCAATATCTTCGAAAAGCCCAACCTTGTTTGGGCTTTTTACATCTTGAATTTAGCTTGTATTTGCAATAACAGACAATGCCATGAGACAGCAAGAAGCCGGCTAGGCTTCTAATAGATTAAATAGTGAGTCATAGCTAAAAATGGCATGATTACTGCGGATCTCGGCGCCGTTTATGATGCAGGATAATATTCCATCGCCACAATAGTCGGGTAATCACGAATAATGCAACTGCAAAAATGAAAGCCTCTAGTAACAACCCGGATAATAAAATTTTTGCTAAACTTAAATCGATATGTCCATGCCCAAAGTGGGTGATAACGTGGCTGATCTGATGCAGCACACCCAGAATCATATCCTGATTAATCATATTGACGTGGAATATTTTACTGCCTAACCAGAACCCCAGATACAGAATCGGAACTAAGGTAAAAGGATTGGTTAGCCAGGCCAGACATAAACTGACCGGGAGGTTGACTTCAAATAGCAATACCGTCAATACAATCAAAATACTGTGAAATGGTAAGGGCAACATGCCCCAAAACGTGCCAATAAAAACAGCTTTTGAAATGGACTTTCTGTTCACGTACCAAAGTAAAGGATTTAAGGTGCGTTGACCAAAAATCTTCATTACTTTCATCTCTGCAACTTTTTGCGGTGAGGGAAGCCATGACTGAAAGAACTTTTTTGCCATAAAAATCGGCCGTTTAAATGATGGGATATTGTGCCTGAATAGATCCTTGAGGGACAGCTCAAGCCGGCTAAATGTAAATCATCAACCTTAAAATAGTATTTGTTGAAACTTTTTCTAACAAATGACTCATAAGTGAAATTGTAAGTATTTATTATAATTTATTGAAATTTAAATGATTTTTAAAATAAACTCTGTGTTTGTAAAAGATATAAAATTTCTGATTTGCTAAGTACAATAAACTCATTTACTCTTCGCGCACTCTATAGAGAGGTCGCATATGATTTCGTGGTTATTCATTGGCTTGGTTATTACCATTTTATTAACGCCTGGTCCAACAAATACATTGCTGGCATCTTCCGGTATTCAGGTTGGGGTACGTAAATCATTACGATTGATTCCTGCCGAATCTTGCGGCTATTTAATTGCCATCACTGTTTGGGGCATGGTCATTGGAACAGTTTCTGCTAAATGGCCAATCCTTCCCACACTATTAAAGCTTCTCAGTGCACTTTATATTATTTTTCTCGCCATTAAACTCTGGAAAACGGCAGATATTGAAGCCAGTTATAATCAGCCTACCATTCGTGCGCGCGAATTGTTTTGTGCAACTTTGTTAAATCCTAAGGCTTTACTCTTTGCTTCGGCAATTTTTCCAAGCACAGCTTGGCTCACAGTACACAACTATTTCCTCCATATTGCTATGTTTCTGGTGTTAATTGTGCCGATTGCCTTGTTTTGGACATTTATTGGCTCAATTTTAGCGTCAAATAAAGTGGGGTGGTTAAATCAATCTAATTTGCAAAAAACCGCTTCATTGATTTTACTGAGTTTCTCTATCCCTCTTAGCTATTCTGCTCTTTTAAATCTTTAAATATGGACGAGAAAAATATTCATTTTGTAAAAAATGTCATCATCACCCGTTCATTATTTCCATTACGGTAGATTTCAGTTAAAGTACAGCGCAATAATTGATTTAACTATTTTTGGATACAAATAATGGCAATTAAGTCTGATCGTTGGATTCGTGAAATGAGCGAAAAACACGGCATGATTGAACCGTATGCAGAAAACCAGGTACGTTATGACGAAACTGGTGAAAAACTCATTTCTTATGGTGTTTCAAGCTATGGTTATGATGTTCGTTGCGCACGTGAATTTAAAGTATTTACCAATGTCCATTCAGCAATTGTTGATCCAAAAAACTTTGATGATAAAAGCTTTATTGATATTGAATCGGATGTTTGCATTATTCCGCCCAATTCATTTGCCTTGGCCCGCACAGTAGAATATTTCCGTATTCCACGTAACGTATTGACTGTATGTTTAGGTAAATCGACTTATGCACGCTGCGGTATTATTGTAAACGTTACTCCACTTGAACCTGAGTGGGAAGGTCATGTGACCCTGGAATTTTCAAATACCACCAATTTGCCAGCACGTATTTATGCCGGTGAAGGTGTGGCCCAAATGTTGTTCTTTGAATCTGATGAAGTATGTGAAACCTCTTATAAAGACCGTGGTGGTAAATACCAGGGTCAGACCGGTGTGACATTACCGAAGGCATAAGTACTATAAATAATTGAATAAGCGGATCATTTTGGTCCGCTTATTTTTTGTTTCCTTCATTCATCGGAAACTGTGTTCATTCGACCAGTTTTTTTTGCAATTGCAATAATATTCAGCATAATAAAAAGTTGTACAGACTTGGTAATAACATTGTCGTAATGACAAATAAATAAAAATTCGGCATACCAAGCATAGGATGAATTAAAAAATAATGATGCGGAGCATCTGATAAAAAGGAAGGTCGTGATGACTCAAAGTTGGAATAATACAAGATTTAAAAAATCTTGTTTGGCGAGTGTGCTCGCAGCTTTACTTAGCCCATCAGTTTATGCGCTTGAATCTTTGTCAGATGATCATCTTTCTGAAACTACCGGTGAAGGGATCGCATTATTGCCTGAAAACTTTAAGATGGTTTTTCAGAGTCCTAACGATATTTCTACTGCTTCAAGTTATAACAATACTGCTATTGTTGCGGCAGACAAACCTAAATACGACACTGGTTTTATCCGTATTATTCCAGTAGGCGAGAACTATACAGGGACGACCGCGACAGATTTAACGACTAAACAGACCAAAGCAGATATTTTTATTTATGGTTTGGCATTATCTAAAACTAATAATGATGCCAATGCTCGTTTTAGTAATACGGGTTTTAACTGGGGAAGCACAGCAAACCCATGGTTGCTTCGTGCAGGTTCTGAACAAAATGTACCCCAATTTAGTACTAACGGTACTATTAGTTATATTGCGCTTGAAGCCCCATTGGCAAAAGTCACAGCAGATAGTACCGAAGACAAGATTAAGTTCGGTTTCTGGACGGATGCATTTTCACGAAAATGGGCGTCGAGTAATGCAATTAATCCTGTGACAGGTGCGCCTGTAGCCAATTCAACAGATACAACGAATGTAGATGATACGGAGTTAAGCAAAAGTCAGCGTATGCGCTTACAGGTCGTCGCCAATGGTTTAAGTATTAATGGATCACAAGTTCGTTTATTCCAGACGCTGACTTCGGGGACTGCACAATATAACCAGACTTTAGGAATGGCATCTATCATAAGGTTGAATACCAATTCAAACCCTGAAAATTTAACTTTTGCGAATACAGCTGCGAGTAAAACTGCGCTTGATGTGAATGTATTACGTATGAGTACCGCCGCTACTGATGATGGTATTGGGGCTACTCCAGCTCTTTTTGCAGGTCGCTTAGCCCCGGTGTTTGATAGTAATGAAGGTTTATACCTTTACAGCCCAAATATTAATTTAGTGCTGGGTAATATGTACCAGCCTTTTATTGTTGGTTCCGAGGGACGTAACATTGTGTTGGAAGTGACGGCAATTCCAAAGGTTGCAGATGTGTATAAGAAAATTTATACCGACTATTCACTCGCTTATTCTTCTGTAGGTGCTAGTAGTGATTACAAAGGTTCTACTTGTAATGTTTATGTTTGCGGTTATAACACAAGCCAGGTTGTAGCAAACGGATCAACAGTTAATTATCAGGGAAACAATGCCACTCATAGCAGTATTGCTATTGGTGGAGTTAGTTATGATTCAACAAAAAATTTATTAAATGCCGATAGGACTGGCACTACAACTGGTGTGGTATTTAGAGGTCCAGGTTCTACACCGACTGCTTCTGCGGTGAATTTAGGTTCGGCTGCTATTGATGGCATGTTAATTCAACATTTGAAATTTAAGACAACGGGACTATAGGGGTGGAATGCTTATGAAATTATTTTTTTATCCTGCCCTCATTATCTTTTCGAGTTTGGTTCATGCAGATCTTGTAGGCTTGAACAGTATAGAGTTGACCGATGTAACTGGACAGGGGGGGGCTGATTTAAGTTGGACATTGTCTTTAAACCATAAGTATGCCAATGACATGTCACTACAAGATATTTCTAATAAAAGTAAAGCCTTTAATACTTTGACGGTAAGCGATATTAACTATGTTTACAACTGTACCAACGACATTTTATGCCGTCTTGCGATTTCACCCAACAATCATGTGGAAAATGGCAATCAAAAATGGTTAGTGTTTAAAAAAATCCAGGGAACATTGCAAATTGACCGTTTCTCCATGGATGGCTCGACCATTACCAACAAAGATGGAAATCCACAAACGGCAATGCAACTTACTTTTTATGATAATGCACCTTTAAAAATTAGAAATTTAGGTTTTGCTGGATTGTCTGTGGAAAGTGGGGCAGAAGGATACTTAAATTCAGAAACTTATGGCACAGAGGCTGGCACATTCGATAAAGGATTAGAAAAAGGATTCATGGGGTTGAATGCACATGGGAATTTACATATCTCAGGTAACCTCAAAATTTTTAGTTATAACTGTGCTGGGACTTCAACTAGTCGCTGCTAGTCAGCTAAGAATTTAAGAATAGGGATATTAGAATGAAAATAATAAAATTAAATATACTGACAGCTTGCGTACTTATTGCTCAGCATGGTTATGCTATTCAAGAGTTAAGTGATCAATCACTAAGTAGTGTGACAGGACAAGACGGAATTTCTATTACGCATGAAATGTCGAAAGCGACAATTACTCAGGCGAATTGGATAGACTATACAGATCAAGGTAATATGAAACTTGGTTTGCAAGGTGTGGAAATTACGGGTAATGGCCAAACAAATATTTTAAGTAAATTAGACTTCGACGTAGGTGCAACTGCGAATGGCACAGGTGTAAAAATAAAAGCCAGTGTGTCCCCTTTTCAGGCGGCAGTGCAAAACATCATGTTGATTTGTGATACCTGTAGCACAGATCAACAGCAAAGTTTAGGTTCTTTAAATATTAAAACAACTACACCGTTTGTCATGAATCTTGAAACAACAAATGGATTATTTAACCGTGATGCGAAAGCTCATCTTGATCTTAATCTGCAAAATGCCAGTATTAGTTATGGGTTAAACAACTATAATCTGACTTTAAAAGATTTTAACTTTAATCTTGCAGCAGATGGTTATTTGTACATTGACCGTAACGAGGGTATTGTCTTAACTACTAAAGCTAGAGATGGTTCAGACAACCTGGTTGATTTAGGGCGCGTACAAGATACGAGTGATGTTAGTTCAGCACGAACGGGAGCGGATGACCCCACCAATCCTGGGGTGAATATTGATATACGTTATGGCACTGGAACTACGCAGAATAACGTTATTCGTATGGGGGCATCAGGCGCAATTGCCAATGGTAAAATCTTTATAAATTCTGACCAAAGTGGTTATCAGAATTTTCATCGCAATACCAATGGTATCCTGACAGGCACTCTAACCGATTACCAGGCTTTAGGTGTAGGTGGTTTGCATTTTGGTATGTCTGGAGAATTTACTCGTACAGGCAATACCTTACTTGGTACAAGCCATAAGCCTACAACTTTGGAAATTGGTCATACTGGACATGGTAGTTATGCCATTGAATTCTCAGATCTGGCACCATTAAAAATACGTACTTCAAATACTGATGTTACTCAATTAAATAGCCAAAATGCCTATATTGATTTCGGTGATATTTATATTAATACTGTCAGTACTAATAATTTAAATTTTATTTATAACGATACCATTGAGAAAGTTTTAGGTAAAAA
Source organism: Acinetobacter sp. NS-4 (assembly GCF_037402435.1). Lineage (NCBI taxonomy): Bacteria > Pseudomonadati > Pseudomonadota > Gammaproteobacteria > Moraxellales > Moraxellaceae > Acinetobacter > Acinetobacter sp. NS-4. The sequence goes on from NZ_JBBEUE010000004.1 coordinate 162,316, forward strand.
CCCGACAGATTCAAACCAAATTACCTATGCCATTAATGCAGCTAGCACAAAGCAAAATGCGGCATTAATTGCTGTGCGTGGTTTTGATTTTCAGTCTATTGCCCGTACAGCACGTTTTATTTCAGATAATTCAATTGCGAAAATTGACAACCAAACTGCCCATTGGGGTATTGGTATTCCAATTTATAATCTGAATGCAAACTTGGCATTATTTTCAAAAAGTTATAAGTATAAGACTGCAACGACTGACAGCCAAGGGCTGGGCTATAACCTTGTCTTTTCGACTGATGGTTATGGTATTGATCAAAAAACGGGTGAGCCTGCAACAACGTCTATTATTGTAGTTGACGGTGGAACTGGTTCATTTAATGAACCAGTAAATTATTATGCAGGCCTTAGAAATATTGATTCCTACATGAAATCAGATGGATTGATTGGCTTTGAAGATGATGGAATTTATATTAAGGCAGACAATTTATTATTTGCTGCTAAAGCTGAAATTGCGATTGGACAACTGCCAGGATCTTTATATAACTGTCCAGTTGAAACCCCAAGTTGTACTACTAAAAAAATTGTACCCATTGATAATTTTGCCCAAAAAGACGATGTATTGTCTTCTATTGCATTTAAGATAGATGGTAAAGGTGAGCTATTAATTATTCCGGGATCGGAAAGTCCAACTGGTACTGCGGATACGAATTTCTTATCGTTAAAAGCGAATTTTGAATTTAACCCGCCAGGAGTAACAGGTGGGAATGGTAGTTACTTCAGTATTATTAATGAAGATACCAATACAACTACTAATGCAGTAACGTCATCCAGTGTCAATCTAAACAAATTGCAAGGGCGTATTGGTCTTGAGTCTCGTATCAAAGTAAAAAGTGATACCGTGGTGATGGATAATCAAATTAAATTTAATTATGAAAATACAGTCAACTCAACGGTTACCAATAAGGTATTAAAAGCGGAATTGGCATTATCGCCTTCAGCAGGAACAATGCAAAAAATGGCAGATATTGCGATTACGGGTGGGACTATGCGTAGTACGTTAGGGATAACACCGCGTTAAAACAAATACCAAGGATAAAGAAAATGAAAAAAACAATATTTGCAGGCATTGTTGCTTTAGTCTTAGCATTTGTAACATCCACAATGTCTTATGCAATGACGAGTCTAGATGATCAGTCTCTTTCGGATGTAACGGGACAGGCTTTGTTTACACTTACTAAAGAGACTGATTCAACCCAAAGCCTGGATTTTTTTAAACTCGGTTTCCAGGCAGAACTGGCTTTAAATGCCAATATCAAATCACTACAGTTAGGCTGTGGTGGCGATAATGGTGCAGGAAAATGTGATATTGATATTTCAGATTTATCTTTTGGTTGTGTCACAAATGCCTCTGGAACTTGCATTACATTACCTGGTGTAGCCGGACAACCCACAGGTGCAGATTTTAATAATGCGGAGTCTAACCAAGCTGGTTTAAAAGATTTTGTATTAACCAATCCATTTTTTCAGTTTGCGATTAAGGGCGGAAGCAACGCAGCAACCCGCCAGGTAGTGGGAATTCGTTTAGGAGCGGATAAAGCAGAAGGACCGATGAGTATTGGTAATTTGGCATCCTATAGTGGTTATTTGACAGGTAAGACAAATTTAAATATTCAAGCACAAACTAATATTGGAGTAACATGCCAAGGTGGAACCGCAGGTTGTACCTCCGGAGCTGCAAAATATTCTGGTACAGCGTATGGCATGCCATCAGGTGGAACACTAGCTACTGGCTATTTGGGGGTAAAGGACGAGGAAATTTTAAATCTATTAATTGTTAAGGTCAGATATCAGGATATGACAATTGATACCAAAGCAGCATCATCGAGTGCAAATGTTACAGCTAAAGGTACTCGGTTAACACAGGTTGGAATCTCGAATTTATTACTCGGTAAAACAGTGGATGATGTCGTTGCCGGCTTAACGATTAATCAAATCTGCGCGACTCCAGCAATTGGTAGTGGTTGTGATATCATCACTGGGCCTCAAGTGGCTAATTCACTCATGCCTGTACTAAAAACAGGCATTCAAATTTATATGAAGCAACAAACTTTGATTGGTCTCGGTCTAGCTGTTCCAACTCAAGGAGCTTTAGAGCTTGATTCAACCTATAGTGGAAAATTAACAACTTTGCTGAATAATTATATTTTGCCGTATAACTTAAACAATGTTCATCAATTAGACGTCAATTCTAATCTCTTTGGTATAGCCTTAACTGCTTTAGACAGTATTAAATATCCAGGTTATGCAGATTCTGTAGGGAAGGGTTGGTCAATGTATCTTCAAGATGCTTTTACCCTGAATATTAATGACTCATTAACCAATTTGATGTCAAACATGGTGCAAAATGGTAAGGCAGCAGCAGGTAATATTACAACTTTAGCGCCAGCTTATCGGAACTGCTTTGGCTCTTTAAAATTCTGCTAATTGTAAAATTTATAAAATAAAAAATCCCGCCATTGAAGCGGGATTTTTTATTTCAAAGACCAATTACTTTGCAATTTTTGCCAATAATTCTTGTTTAGAAATATTCACAGATTCAGCATCGGTACGACCTTTATATTCGAAAGTACCTGCATCCAGACCTTTTTCACCAATCACAATACGGTGTGGAATACCGGTCAATTCAAGGTCGGAGAATTTCACCCCTGGACGTTCGTTACGATCGTCAAGAAGTACATCATAACCGGCTGCTTGAAGTTCAGTGTAGAGTTCTTCTGCAGCAGCCAATGCACGTGGTGACTTATGTGCATTCATTGGAACTATGGCAACTTCAAAAGGTGCGATTGCTGCTGGCCAGATAATGCCTTTATCATCAAAGTTCTGTTCAATGGCAGAGGCTACCACGCGCGTTACCCCAATACCATAACAACCCATAGTCACAACCAGTGGCTTACCATCTTCGCCTAAGACCTTACAGCCTAAAGCTTCAGAGTATTTTTGACCAAGCTGGAAAATGTGCCCGACTTCAATACCGCGTTTGATTTGTAGTGTGCCTTTACCATCTGGAGATGGGTCGCCTTCAACCACATTACGCAAGTCATAAACTTCAGTAAAGGTTGCATCACGTTCCCAGTTTACGCCAGTTGCATGTTTGTCGGCTTCATTTGCACCGGCAACAAAATCAGAAAGGACTGATGCTGCACGGTCAACAATAACGGTAATGCCTTTTTCAATCAAACCTTGTGGCCCAATGAAACCAGTGGTTAAGCCAAGTTCAGCAATTTGTGCTTCAGTTGCAAATGTTAAAGGTGCTGCAATTAAAGAATGCTTTTCAGCTTTAATTTCATTGAGTTCATGGTCACCGCGAAGGAATAATGCCACCACAGGTACATTGCCTTTTTCATCCGCGATACCTTGTACGAGCAATGCTTTTACAGATTTCGCAGCATCAGTACCTAAGAAGTTCGATACATCAGCAATAGTTTTTTGATCTGGTGTATCAACCAGTTTCAATTCTTGGGTTGCAGCTGCACGTTCACCGACTAGAACAGCTTCAGCCATTTCAACGTTCGCTGCATAATCAGATTCGGTAGAGAAGGCGATATCATCTTCACCACTTGAAGCTAAAACGTGGAATTCATGTGAGCCTGAACCACCAATTGAGCCAGTGTCCGCTTGTACCGGGCGGAAGTCTAAGCCCAAACGGCTAAAGATACGGCAGTAAGTGTCGTACATCACGTCATAAGTTTCTTGTAGAGAAGCTTGATCGATATGAAAAGAATAAGCATCTTTCATGATGAATTCACGTGAACGCATTACGCCAAAACGAGGACGCACTTCATCACGGAATTTGGTTTGAATCTGGTAAAAATTGATTGGAAGCTGCTTGTAACTTTTCAGTTCATTGCGCGCAAGATCGGTGATGACTTCTTCATGCGTTGGGCCAAGTACAAAATCGTTGTTATGGCGGTCTTTAAAACGTAAAAGCTCTGGACCATATTGCACAAAGCGGCCTGATTCTTCCCAAAGGCTCGAAGGCTGGGTTACTGGCATGAAGACTTCAAGCGATCCGGCACGGTTCATTTCTTCACGTACAATTGCTTCAACTTTATTTAGCACACGTACGCCCATCGGCAACCAAGTGTATAAACCCGAAGCCAATTTACGAATCATTCCCGCACGTAACATGAGCTGATGTGAAATAACTTCAGCATCATTTGGGGTTTCTCTTAACGTAGCAAATAAAAAGCGACTCGCGCGCATGGAAACTGTCCTGATAATTAAGCGTTAAAGCATAAGATTATATGATAAAAAATGAGGTGAACATTTCAGAATGTCACCTCAAAGTTATGGCTTTTATTATGCCATGATTTTTCGGATTTGGCGCGTCATAAAATTCTTCAAGTCATCCAGATAGGTAAAGATAACGGGTACAACCACCAGCGTTAACAATGTGGAGGTAATGACGCCGCCAATTACGGCATGCGCCATAGGGGCACTTTGTTCGCCACCTTCACCCAGACCCAGTGCCAGAGGAATCATCCCCATCACCATGGCGCTGGTGGTCATTAAAATAGGGCGTAGTCGGGTTTTTCCCGCTTCAATAATCGCCTCATATCGATCAACCCCACGATCCATGGCTTTTTTAATGAAGTCAATCAACAGGATGGCATTCTTGGTCACCAAGCCCATCAGCATGATAATGCCAATAATGGAAAACAGGTTCATGGTGGAATTAAACAGGAATAAAGCCAGAAACACTCCAATTAGCGAGAGCGGAAGGGAAGCCATAATTGCTGCAGGGTGAATGAAGCTGTTAAATTGTGAACCCAGTACAATATAGATAAACACAATGGAAAGGGTAATGGCTGTTAAAGCATAGCCTGCCGATTCTGCCATGTCTTTATTTGCGCCCTGCGTAGCAAAACTATAATCCGGTGGCAAATCAAAGTTATCTTCAATTTTTTTGATATCTGCACCAATATCACCTGCAGGTCGGCCTGCTGTATTGGCTTTTACCAGTACTTCACGAGCCAAATCACGACGGGTAATTTGCGATGCACCCATCGTTTCGTTAAAGGATGCCACACTCGCTAACGGTATTAAAATAGGCTGGCCTGAAGCATCGGTTTTCTGTGAGTTCAAATAAAGATTTTGTATATCACTCGGTAGGGTGCGTCTGTTTTCGGTCAGGCGAAGATTGACATCATAGGTTTCGCCTTTTTCATCTTGCCAGGTGGTTACGTTATCGCCTGCAATTAAGGGACGGATGACACTGGCAATTTGATTGACAGAAAGGCCTAAATCACTCGCCAAGACCCGATTGATATGAACTGCCAGGGTCGGCTTAGGTTCTTTCAGCGAACTTTCAAGATCGACGATACCTTCTACTTTAGAAATTTCTGCAAGAAAGCGATCGGAGATTTTTTGCAGTTCGTTTAGATCGGGTCCTTTAATGGAAATAAGAACCGGCTTTTGTCCACCAGAAACAGTTTCATCTGCAGAAGCCACAGAAGTAATGGTAATCCCAGCTACGCTTTGTAGGCGCTGGCGAAACTCGTTATTCAGTTGGGTCAGTGTTTTAGCACGTTCCAGACGAGGGGTAACCCTGACGCGTATGCTGACATGGTTTTTACCACGATCCGTTACCCCATTGATAATGCTGTAGGTATTACGTACATCTGGATGCTGGCGCAGAATATTTTCCACTTGCAGTAACTTGGCTTGTGAATATTCGAGTGAGGCATCTACAGGCGTTTCAAATTTAATCCGAATTTCATTCTTGTCTGGAACAGGAACAAATTCTGTACCAATCAATTTGGATAAACCCAATGCACCAAAAAGTGAAGCGACTGCAACCATCAGGGTTAAAATGCGGAAGCGTAATGCCAGTTTTAACAGCTTTTCATAGTAATGGCTTAAATGATCAAGTTTTTTGGATATCCAGTTAAAGAAGCGTTTGATTCTGCCGGGTTTTTTGTTTGGATCATGTTTTTCAGCCCAGTGCGCAGAAAGCATGGGATCGAGGGTAAAACTGACAAACATCGAAATCAGCACTGCAGCACTGACGGTTACCCCAAATTGATAGAAGAATTTACCAATAATTCCGCCCATAAATGCAACCGGCAAAAATACCGCAACAATGGTGAGCGTGGTAGCTAAAACCGCCAGCCCAATTTCTTTGGTTCCATCCAGTGCCGCCGTAACGGCATCCTTACCCATATCGGCATGGCGGACAATATTTTCGCGCACTACAATGGCATCATCAATCAGCAGACCAATACTGAGGGATAATGCCAGCAAGGTCATCATGTTGATGGTAAAGCCAAAAGCCCAAATAAAGGTTAATGTACCCAGCAGGGAAATCGGTAAGGTCAGTCCGGTAATTGCAGTAGAGCGAAAAGAACCTAAAAACAGTAAAACAATCAGAACGGCGAGCACTGCGCCTTCAATAATGGTACGTGCAACATCTTGAATACTGCCACGAATTCCTCGAGAACTGTCCACTGCAACTTTAGCCACGGTACCCTTGGGCAGTTGCTTCTCGATTTTTTCTATGGCTTTATAGCTTGCGTTGACCACATCAATCACATTGGAATCGGAATTGCGCAAAATATCCATTGCGACCGCAGCTTTACCATTTAAATAAGCGCTTGATTCAAAATCGGCTTGACCATCTTCAATGCTTGCCACCTGTTTTAAGTAAATAGGAGCACCATTTTTATTGGCAATAATCAAATCACCAAAAGCTTGCGGATGAATCACTTTAGACTTGATTTCCACCACCAGTTCTGAGGTCGGCTGTTTTAAAGTTCCTCCTGGAACTTCAATATTTTCACCTTTCAAGGTATTGATGACCTTGTCTACACCGATGCCAAAGCTTTGCAGTTTTTGCGAATCGACCTCAATACGAATCTGGCGTTGGGCATCGCCCAGTAAATTGACTGTACCAACGCCCGGTACAGTTCTAAGTTGCGGGACAATTCGCTGACTTAAATAGGAGCTCAGGTCGCGTAACGGCATGTTGTCTGATTCAAAAACAATCGACATCACCGCATTGGCGGTAGGGTCATAACGTTCAACGATAGGGTCTTGAATTTCATCTCGAAACTGGGCAGTAACAGGAGCAATTTTATCGCGAATATCCTGGGCGGCTACTGCAGAAGACATATCCAGATTGAATTCGACAATAATGGTCGACAGCCCTTCACTAGACTGGGAAATAATCTGTTTTAAACCTGAAATGGTATTGATCTGGTCTTCCATTTTTTTGGTAATTTCAGATTCAATGGTTTCAGGGGAGGCACCCGGATAGGAGGTATAGATCACAACAAATGGAAAATCGACATCGGGAAATTCTTCTACGCCCATGCGTTGCCAAGATGCCAGCCCCAGTACCAGTAAACACAACATCATCATGATGGTGAAAACAGGATATTTAACGCTAATTCGGGTAAACCACATAAGAACAATCCTGTACTTATTTTTTATTCTTTATTGATGATGACCGCTTGATGAATGTCCTGGTCATTAAATTTAATACGGCTAATTTGGTCAGAGTTTTGCAGTCCTTGAACAACAGCCAAATTGTCCTGATAACGTTGCTCTAAGATCACCAGATTTACTTTTTCAATTTTGTTCTGTCGAATCACCCATACGTAGGGTTTAGCTTTAACATCCTGAATCACATCAAGTGGAATGAGCTGACCTGAAACCTGGGTTGAAGCAAGAATGTTGCCTTCTACGAAAGAACCGATACTGAGTGAGTTAATGGTTTCATTCGGTCTGGCAAAAAATTCAATCTGGCGACTGGCAGGATCGGCAATAGGGGAGACTCGAGTTAAAACCGCAGTCAGTTGCGCTGGATTACCTTGAATGGTGTATTCAATTTGTTGTCCAACCTTCAATGCAGCCTGCATGTCACTTGGCAATTTGGCCTGAATTTCCAATTGATTCGGATCCACGATTTCAAACAGGGTCTGGCCAGCAGCAACGGTTTGGCCGGCATCGACCTGGCGCTGGGTAATCACCCCAGAAATTGGACTATAAATGGTACCTTCACGCTCGGCTTTTTGGGCAATATTGACACTGGCCTGTTGCGCATGCACATTTTCCAGTTGCGCCTGATAGTCGACAGCAGCCTGTTCATATTCAACTTTGGAGATAAAACCTTGATCCAGTAAGCGCTGTTTGCGCTGCATCATATTTTTAGCCAGATTGGCCTGAGCTTGTGCTGCTGACAAATTGGCCTGAGCTTGCGCTAAACGTGCAGCATTATCTTGATTATTCAGGCGAACCAAGACCTGTCCCTTAGCGACCGACTGCCCGACCTGGACATAGACCTGGGTTGCAGTAGCCGTGACCTGAGCCTGTATGCTACTTTGATTGACTGCACGAAGCGTACCGGTAAAAGCACTTTTGGCGACAGAAGTGCCATTCTTCACGGAAACTAGATCTTTTTCAATTAACTCAATTTTTGTTGTTGTTTCTACAGGTTTTTCTATCTCATTTTTTTGGCAAGCTGTTAGAAGTAAAGTTAAACACAGAACGCTGCCGGTTAAATATTGCTTATGGTCACTTAATTTAGATTTTTTCATATGCTGTCCAGATAGCATGTAGCTTCATCCTTTTTATTTATTGTGACTTAAATTAAGTGCTTCATAGCCTAAATACAATTTATTCAAGCGCTTTTAAGCGAGCGATAATATTGTCGTATTCTGCTTGAGTATTTCGATAGTTAATTTGTAATGATTGAATCATTGCTTTTTTTGCTTCAATGTTCTTCTGATTGTTTTCTAAATTATTTTTTAAGCTACTTGGCAGGGCTTCAGCTTTACGCAAGTGTTCAAGCTGCTGACGTTTAAAGTAGATCCGGTCAGTCTGTAATTGTTTTAACTGGTCTTGCTGGAAGGTAATTTGTTTTTTAATACTGACTAATAAGTCATTACGTTTTGTAATTGCAACTTGACTGCTACCATAAGCTTTTTTAAGTTTCAAGTCTGCTGCCTGTTTCTGGGCATGTGCTGCACGTAAGGGAGCCTGTTTGATCTCCAGTTCGCTATTGAAGGCACGATTACGTTTGATCACCTGCATGTTCTGATCCAAAGCTTCATAGCCATGGCGAATATGGTTGGGGGTAACGTTACTACTAATATTGGCCACACCTCTGCTGTCATAATAACGATACCAGGTGGCTTTAGGTGGCAGATTTTCAGCAAATGCCGATACTGCCTGAAAAATGATAAAAGAAAGAAAAATGAATCTTAAGGTCATTTTTTTTTGTGCAATGAAAGCAAGTTTGTATTTAAACTGACTTTGCATTGTAACCCCCGAATAAAAGTTGACTAAATTACTTATTTTAAAAGTAATAAATAGGCTATCTTAGACTTAAAATAAGCAATAAAAAACCTCTGTCTGTCAAAAAAAAATCATTGGTCGGTAGAAAATGTGAAGCTGTTATTGAAAATAAACGAAAGTGAGTCTTTGTGCGGAAAATGTTCATTGAAAAGGCAAGTAAAGATATGTTAAAAATGTTTTTAACTTGTAATAAAATTTTCGACTAAAATTGTTTGTACATTCTAAAAATCGGAAGGGTCATTAAATGGACGATAAATTCCACAATCTAAAAGTGATGGTGATTGATGATTCAAAAACCATTCGTCGTACAGCAGAAACATTACTACAACGTGAAGGTTGTGAAGTCGTGACCGCAGTAGATGGTTTTGAAGCATTGGCAAAAATTGCTGAAGCCAATCCGGATATTGTTTTTGTAGATATCATGATGCCACGTTTGGACGGTTATCAAACTTGTGCACTTATCAAGAATTCACAAAATTATCAAAATATTCCAGTCATTATGCTGTCAAGTAAAGATGGTTTATTTGATCAGGCAAAAGGTCGTGTTGTTGGTTCGGATGAGTATTTAACTAAACCCTTTAGTAAAGATGAATTGTTAAACGCTATCCGCAATCACGTAACAGCATAAGTTTATTTTTATTGGGGAAAAGCATGTCACGTATCCTTATCGTTGATGATTCACCTACAGAGACATTTCGTTTTAAAGAAATTTTAACCAAGCATGGCTTTGAGGTGATTGAAGCGGCAAATGGTGCTGATGGTGTCACAATGGCACAAGCAGAACTGCCAGATCTAGTGTTAATGGATGTGGTAATGCCTGGGGTAAATGGTTTCCAAGCGACACGTCAAATTGCACGTGGTACGACAACAAAACACATTCCGATTGTGATTGTCAGTACCAAAGATCAGGCAACCGACCGAGTTTGGGGGAAACGTCAGGGGGCGAGTGATTATTTGACTAAACCTGTAGACGAAAAACAATTAATTGATGTGATTAAACACCACCTCAATGCAGGATAAGCTCTATGGCAGCTAATGGATTTATCGAATTACTTCGGTTGGCGAAACGTGGCAACAAAAACTACGTTACCACTGAAAATGAAGTAAACCGATGGTCAGGCATTGCTTTTGAGATGATGGGGCAATATTTTGTTGCCCCTTTAGGTGAAGTATCTGAAGTGATTTATCCACCTAAATATACGCCGGTTCCCAATACTCAATCCTGGGTAATGGGTTTGGCCAATATTCGGGGACGTTTACTTTCAGTAGCTGATTTGGCGCATTATATTTCGGGGCATCGAAGTCAGTTTTCACCGACTCAAAAAGTATTGTGTATTAGTCATAATGACCATTATGTCGGTTTGGTGGTAGATCAGGTTTTGGGGATTCAACACTTTAACAAGAAAAGTTTCTTTTCTAAACACAGTGAATTAGACAGCAATTTACAAGAATATTGTCAGGGATATTTTTATCAACATAATCAACACTGGCATGTTTTTTTATTTAGTCGTTTATTGCAAAACCCAAAATATATGAATGCCTCTATAAAATTTATAAATTAATAGTCGCACGCTAAAGAATGATAGCGCAACTCGGGGAGAAGCTGGATGGGCTTTAAACTTAAAAAGAAGAATACAAGTGAAGGCACCAGCCGTAAGGGTGGGAATGCTTTATTAGCAAAGATTCAATCACAAACAGAGCAATTATCACGTGTATTTGGTGACAGTGAAAAGTCCAAACCATTAATTTTGGGCGCAGCATTTTCTCTGGTCGTAGCACTATTCCTATTATTGTACTTATTCTATAGTGTGCCGCGTAACAACGAATTGACACGTAGTGTCGGTGATTTGCGTCTGTTATCACAGACCATTTCACGTCAGGCTACTGATGCAACAGCTTCTGGAACCAAAGAATCGATTGATAAATTAGTTCAATCGCAAAAAGACTTTGCTGAAAACTTGGAGGTGGTTAAAGATATTCATCCACATACGGCTGCATTGATTGAAGTAGAAAAGCAGTGGAAAACGATATCGGAAGGGATTGATTTAATTTCATCTCAACAAAAAATGATTAACCAGCTTTACGATACCAACATTGCGATTGGTGAATCGATTCCGGGGATTCAGGCAGAATATAACCTAATGGTTGACCAAATGGCACGTCAAAACATGCCAAGTAACCAGGTGGTGATTGCGAAAAACCAGGTATTCATTGCAGAACGTATTCTTCGTTCGATCAGTTCTGTATTAGCGGGTAGTGATAACTCACGTGAATCTGCAGATGACTTCAGTGCCGATACCGAAACTTTTGGTTCTTACCTGAATGCCCAGCTGAATGGTAGTGCAGAACTGGGTGTAGAGAGTATTACTGATCCAGCATTACGTGAATCGCTTAGTGGTATTAAAAGCGAATATGATGATGTACTGAAATCTGCATCTGCAACGATCCTTAAAAACTCGACTCAAATTGTAAAAGTACGTCAAGCTTCTGCTTCAATTTTTGCCCAGTCAGATGAATTGTTAACTAACCTGAATAAGCTATCCGGCGGTTCAAGCTTGGCGATTGCACTTCCTGCATTGCTATTAATCTTGTGTCTGGTTGCTTTCCTGTTTGCTGTATTCAAATTACTTGCATTACGTGGCCAGTCAGATAAACAGCGTGTAGCAAGCTTGCAAGAAGAATATGACCGTAACCAAAACGCGATTTTACGTTTACTGGATGAAATTGCCGATTTGGCAGATGGTGATTTGCGTTCATACGCAACGGTATCTGAAGATTTTACTGGTGCAATTGCCGACTCCATTAACTTCGCGATTGACCAGTTACGTGACCTTGTATCGCGTATTACCGATACATCGCAAGAAGTTGCGCAATATACCGCTAATACGCAGGGCATTACCAACCAGTTAGCCGAAGCATCTGAACACCAGGCGCAAGAAATTGCCGGTGCATCTGCCGCAATTAATGAAATGGCAATGTCAATTGACCAGGTATCTTCAAACGCTGAAGAATCGGCAGTCGTTGCGGAACGTTCGGTAAAAATTGCTGCCAATGGTGCGGATGTTGTAAACCGTTCTATTGAAGGTATGGATACCATTCGTGAGCAGATCCAGGAAACTTCAAAGCGTATTAAACGTTTGGGTGAGTCTTCTCAGGAAATTGGTAACATCGTTGCCTTGATTAACGATATTGCCGACCAAACCAACATCCTGGCATTGAACGCTGCAATTCAGGCATCGATGGCAGGGGAAGCAGGTCGTGGTTTCGCCGTGGTAGCCGATGAGGTACAGCGTCTTGCGGAACGTTCAGCATCTGCAACCAAACAGATCGAAGGCTTGGTAAAAACCATTCAAACGGATACCAACGAAGCGGTAATTTCGATGGAACAAACCACTTCGGAGGTTGTACGTGGTGCGAACTTGTCTAAAGATGCCGGTGTGGCACTGGATGAAATCCAAAACGTATCCAGCAACCTGGCGAAATTGATTGCCAACATTTCTGATGCTGCAAAACTTCAGTCTGCTTCTGCAGGTCATATTGCAACCACGATGAATGTTGTACAAGAGATTACCTCGCAAACCACCACAGCAACATTCGATACAGCACGTTCGGTATCTGAATTGGCAAATATGGCCGAATCATTACGTGAATCTGTAACTGACTTTAAATTACCTGACTAAGGTAAGACCGAAGCCTTGTGATGATATACCTTGCTTGCGGGCAAGGTATATCCGAAAAACACAGATAATGCATCGACAAGATGAACTTAACTTCAAAGTTAGGTCTCGCGTGATGGTGACAATTAAGTTTGAGTGCCCTTCTTGGTGGCAAATCAACGTAAGAAGCCTAAGCTATGAAAGAAATATTAAAAAATTTAGTTGAAACGACAACGCTTCCTGAAGATAGTTATCTTGATCAAGATGCAGAAATTTTAGAAATTTTTGTTGAAGAAATAGAAGAGATTTTCGTTGAATTAAGTACTTTATTTGTTCAATGGTTTGAAAATCCACAAGATCAGGAAACCTTGACTACGATTCGTCGCCATTTCCATACCCTTAAAGGCTCTGGACGCATGGTGGGGGCAAAGTCGTCTGGCGAATTGGCGTGGTCGGTTGAAGATACCTTGAATCGTGTCATTTCCGGCACAGTAGTTTTGGACAGCACAGTTCAACGGTTTGCTCAAACTGTATTTAATATTTATCAATATAAGTTATACCCAATTTTTAAAACGGTACAAAATGCTGATATCGACTTAAGACCTCTCGTATTATTGGGGCAGCAAATACAGCAGCAGGTCAGCATAGAGCCTGCATTAGAAGAGTTACTTGAGCTGTCTAGCAGCTTGACCAGTGTAGATAGCCCCACTGGCTTAGAGTTACATGACCTATCATCTAGTGAAATAGAAATTGAAGCAGCAAGCGAAACTACTGCTAATGAAGAGCCTGTTGCAGCAGAAGACAATAATTATCTAGAAGAAACGGTTGCAATCTTTATTGAAGAAGCGGAAGAGCATCTGCTTACGATTGATCAGTTCCTGAAAAATGAACCGGAAAAACAGCAGGATTATAATGGCCTGATCCGTGCCTTGCATACCTTGCGTGGCAGCTCTTCAATGGCTCAAATTGAACAAATTTTTGAAGCCAGTACCAAGGTTGAAAACCTATTTAAAACGCTTTTACAAGAAGAGATTGTTTCTACATCGGCACAGACTGCTTTGCTGATTCAATATGCTGAATTTGTCCGTGATTATTTACATACCTTAAGACAGGGGCAAACCCAGAAGCTGGATGCGATTTATGCCACCTTTAACACGGCATGGGACAGTTACGGTTTCACTTCGATAGAAGTGGATGAAGATGTCAACCCGCAAGGTCTAGTGTCCAAACTGGTTGAACTGAATATCGACTTGCTGTTGGATGCAGAGTTCGAATTCGATAAACGCGCCAAAGTTGAATATCCGGAATATATCCAGGCTTTAAGTGAACAGGCACAACAGTTATTGGATCATACCGATAACCGTGCTGCGATGGGTATTCATCAATTTACCAATGAATTGAAGTCTAGCTATGAGGCACTGGTATCCAAGCCAGAACTGCTTAATATTGATTATGCCTATGAATTGTTCGGACAGGCACATCAAGAATTTATTCATCTGTTTGATACCCTGGCAGCGGGTCAGCGCGTTATTTTAACGGAAGATGTTCAGAAAATACTGAGTGACCTAGCGGCCTTTGTTCAGCAAGACCTTGAACAGTTTGAAGCTGAAGAACCGGGTGCTGAAATTCAAGCCAAAGCAGTCTCAGCTATTGCTTCAGGCAGTGTGGATCTGGCGCAAATTTCACAAAAAATACGTTCAGATCGTGCGCAAATGCATGCCGCTGATGCAAACAGTGATTTTGATGAAGATTTGCTGGAGATCTTCCTGGAAGAAGCAGAAGAATTGTTAGGCGGGATTGATCAGGACTTGAATACCTGGTCGAAAGATCCATCCGATACAGCGGCACTGAATAATTTAATGCGTTATTTGCATACCCTCAAAGGTGGTGCAAATATGATTCAGGCGACTCATATTGGTTTAATCTCGCATGAATTAGAAAGCATTTATGAGCGGGTGATTCGTCAGCAAATTGAAGTCAATCCACAACTCATTAGTATTATTCGTTTAGTACAAGATGATATTTCCGATCGTATTCAAGTCATTCGTGATGAGCAGATTGACTATGCTGGTACTGAATCGATTGAAATTTTAAGAAATATTCAAGCGATCGCTCAAGGTAGCGTGGTGGTAAGCGCTGCAGTTGCAGAAGTCGAAGCGATAGCTGTACCTGAAGTCGCGACTGAAATTGAAGAACTTGGAACTACAATTGAAATTGAAGCCGAAACTGAAACAGTTGCTGAGGAATTAGCAGAACCTGTGGCAATTTCAGCCGCAGAAGTCGAAACAGTTGCTGAAATTACCTTGATAAGTCCGGTTCATGTTGAAGATCCAGATGATAGTATCCGTTCAATTGCACAGGAAACATTCCTGGAAGAAGCAGAAGAGATTCTGGAGTCTACGGATGGCTTGTTGAAGCAATGGTTTGATCAGCGTAGTGACCGTAGCTTGCTGCTTCAATTACAACGTGCAGCCCACAGTTTGAAAGGTGGTGCGCGAATGGTTGAAAATGAACCGGTAGGGGCCATTGCCTATCAGTTGGAAACCACATTCGAACGCTTTGCGGTGCATCAGTTCAACTCGAATGTTTATGACCTGTTATTGCAAACAACCTTTGCATGGTTAAAACAGGCGATCTTCGAGCAAGATTACAGTAATTACGACAGTATTAAGTTAAGCTTAGAGTCAATTGAATTTGTTGATGTAACGGCGAAATTGCCAAATCGTGCCACTCAGCCCGATACGCTTACAACGGTTAAAGCCTTTGAATTCGTTCAGGGTGATGGTACGGAACCACCGGCAATGCTGGGTGAATGGGGTACAAGTACTCAACAGGACAACAGCAATGAAATGATCCGTATTTCTGCCGATCTGGTGGAAAAAATGATCGATTTGTCTGGTGAAAATGCGATTAACCGTTCGCGTATTGAAATGGACTTGGGCCAGTTTGGTAATACGCTGAACGAGATGGAATTGGCGATCAAGCGTCTGGCTGACCAGTTACGTCGAATGGAAGGTGAGCTAGAATCGCAAATTATTGCCAAACATGGTGACACTTCACGTTATGCTGACTTTGACCCATTGGAGATGGACCAATATTCATCATTGAACCAGTTGTCAAAATCACTGGCGGAATCTGCATCTGACTTGGTGGACTTTAAAACGACCTTGTCTGAAAAGATTCGCGATACCGAAGGCTTATTGTTACAACAATCACGTATTCAAGCCGAGATTCAGGAAAGCTTGATGCGTACCCGTCTGGTACCATTTGACCGTTTATTGCCACGTTTACAACGTATCGTGCGTCAAACCTCGTCGACATTGAACCGTCCAGCGGAGTTAATTGTTCAAAACACTGAAGGTGAATTGGACCGTAACATTCTTGAACGTCTGGTGACTCCGTTTGAGCACATGCTACGTAACGCGATTGACCATGGTCTGGAAGACACTCATGTACGACATGAGCTACAGAAGCCTGAAGTTGGGAAAATTGTCCTCAATATTAGCCGTCAGGGTACTGACGTACTGGTCTCATTTAGTGATGACGGTAAAGGGATTGATGAAGCAAGAATTAAAGAAAAAGCGCTCAGCTTGGGTTTAATTAAAGCCGATCAATCCATTGATAAGCAGGAAATCCTGCAATTAATTTTCCATCCTGGATTTACTACTGCCAAAGAAGTGACCCAAATTTCCGGACGCGGTGTTGGTCTGGACGTGGTGCAAAGCGAAATTAAGGCGCTGGGTGGGCATATTTCCATCGAGTCTGAATTGGGTAAAGGTACTACCTTTACCATTCGGGTACCGACCACAGTAGCGGTGAGTGATGCCTTGATGGTGAAATCTGGTGATCAGCAGTTTGCGATTTCACTGGCACAAATCGACCGTATTGTACGTATTGCACCATCTGCGCTGGAGCAGTATTTCAACAGTAAAGATGACTTCTTTAAAATTGATAATACCAGCTATAAACTGCGTTACTTGTCTGAATTCGTATCCAACCAGCCTTTACCGCGTTTAAGTAGTATTGCGCATTCTTTACCGGTGCTACTCATTAAGGGTAATAATGGGCAAACCATTGCCTTATTGGTAGATCAGCTGATTGGTTCACGTGCACAAATTGTGGTGAAACCGATCGGTCAGCAATTCTCAAGTGTGGGTGTCATTGCCGGAGCAACCATTTTAGGTGATGGTCAAGTCTGCCTGATTTTGGATGGCCAGAATATTGCCCGCCAAATTCAGAGTACCCAACGTCTTAAACATCTGTCTGATCAGCGTGAGCATTCTCGTTACAGCAATGCGCGCCGCCTGATTATGATTGTGGATGACTCGGTGACTGTACGTAAGGTGACCTCACGTTTGCTTGAGCGTCAAGGCTTTGATGTGGTAACAGCCAAAGATGGTGTAGATGCCATGGAGCAGCTGGAAAATGTCAAACCAGACTTGATGTTGCTGGATATTGAAATGCCACGTATGGACGGATTTGAAGTCACTAACCTGGTTCGTCACCATGACGTGCATCAAAACTTGCCTATTATCATGATTACTTCAAGAACAGGCGAGAAGCACCGTGAACGTGCATTCAGCCTTGGGGTAACGCACTATATGGGTAAACCGTTCCAGGAAGCGGAATTACTGGAAAATGTGGAAAGTTTGTTAGAAGAGACCAGTCAGGGGTAATTAAATGAGCCAAAATAGTGTTTCAAACTCTGCTGTTGATCAAATTTCACAACAAGAGTTATATCACCTTATTACGGTATCTACCGGATTTATCGATACCTATATTATTGGTTGTCATGGCAAGGAAGCGATGATTCTTCCACAAAATATTGTCTTGTCGGCACTGGATAGTGCCACACAAGTACCTTTTGTAGAATGGCATGAACTGAAATTACCGGTATATGCGGTGAATGATCCAGAGCGGAAAACCGGCGTAGCGTTGGTGATTGAAGGGGATGATGTCAGTCAGCGGTTTGCCCTGATGTGCAATGAAATGCCGAAAACCATTCGTCTGCGTATTTCTGAAGTGGTGGATGATGAGCGCACCGTAACAGACCCGGATGTATTTCAGTATGTGCGTATGGGAGATCAGGTGTTTCATGTGCCAAATCTGGCTCACATCCAGTCTTCTTTGGGGTTATAAAACCTAGCGCTTAATCCAATAATGGACAATAAAAAAGGAACCTTAAGGTTCCTTTTTTATTTATGGATTTATTAGTTTTTAGTTAGCCAATAAGCCTTCCAAAATTTGCTCATAAATTTCAGCAAGCGG
This sequence comes from Acinetobacter sp. NS-4, assembly GCF_037402435.1. Classification (NCBI taxonomy): domain Bacteria; kingdom Pseudomonadati; phylum Pseudomonadota; class Gammaproteobacteria; order Moraxellales; family Moraxellaceae; genus Acinetobacter; species Acinetobacter sp. NS-4. Next base: position 180,588 of record NZ_JBBEUE010000004.1, read on the forward strand.
TTCTAAATCAGCGACATTTACATGTTCGTCAATTTGATGAATGCTGGCATTTAATACCCCGAGTTCGAGCACTTGTGCACCAGTAGGTGCAATAAAGCGACCATCAGAAGTGCCACCACTGGTAGACAGCTCAGTTTCAACACCTGTTACATTACGAATGGCATTTTTTGCTGCATTGACCAGTTCACCCACTGGAGTCAGGAATGGCAAACCAGATAAGGTCCATTCAATATCGTAATTCACTTGATGTCGATCCAGAATTTCCAGAGTACGCTCTTTTAGCTGTTCGGCAGTGACTTCAGTTGAATAACGGAAGTTAAATAAAAGATTCATGGTTCCAGGAACCACGTTGGTTGCACCGGTACCTGCAGAAATATTGGAAATCTGGAAAGATGTAGCCGGGAAATATTCATTACCATTGTCCCACACCGTATCACACAGTTCAGCCAAGGCTTTAGATGCAGTATGAATCGGGTTAATGGCAAGGTGAGGATATGCTACATGGCCTTGTTTACCTTTTACGGTCAATTTGGCATTCAATGAACCACGACGACCATTTTTAACGATATCACCCAATTGATGCGTACTAGAAGGTTCACCGACCAGACACCAGGTCATTTTTTCATTACGTGCTTCTAAAGCTTCTACTACTTTCACGGTACCGTTAATCGACGGACCTTCTTCATCCGAAGTAATAAGGAAGGCAATAGAACCTTTATGATTCGGATATTTGGCAACAAAACGTTCAGAAGCTACCACCATGGCTGCCAGTGCGGTTTTCATGTCGGCACTACCGCGGCCATAAAGTTTGCCATCGCGGATTTCCGGTACAAAAGGATCTGAATTCCAGTCATCTAAACTGCCGGTGGGTACCACATCGGTATGGCCTGCAAAACAAAGCACCGGTGCTTCAGTTCCTTTACGCGCCCACAAATTATCGACGTCTTCAAAACGCATTGGTTCAATATTGAAGCCTATTTTTGCTAAACGTTCCGCCATTATGGTTTGGCAGCTATGATCGATCGGTGTTACAGAAGGCTGACGTAACAGTTGCAAGCTTAAATCAAGGGTAGCGGAAGATGTCATGCGATTTTCATAAGTCGATAAATTTGTCGGTACTATAATAGGCGAATATGCCCTTGAAAGTGAATGACTGCCATAAAATTGCCATAAAAAAACCCTATCTTGGATAGGGTTCTGTGTGTGCTGAAGACAAACTAGTTTTTGCGGATTTCCTCAGAAGTTTTTTCTGCAGTATTGGTCACGGCATCTCCAGCTTTCGATACATCTTTACCCATACCTTTAAAGGTATTACAGCCAGTTAAAGCGAATGCAATAATGAGGGAAGCAGCAAGAATTTTTTTCATCATCATCTCCAAGTAATTCATTATTTTGATGTGAATTCAGGTTAATTAATGCCCAGCGTAAACAATATGGTTTTTTGATGGTAGAAAAGTAAGCATTTGTTATAAAAATAGACAATTCTCATAAAGTTAGCCCTTTACCTTTTGAGAAAGGAGGGGCGAATTTCGGTACATATAGAAATTATTTTGATCTTTTTGCAGATATAACCCATTGCTCCACCAGTGTGCCGTATCGCTACTGATATGCTGTTGCGGACAGATCCATTCTTGTCGTTGTAATCGATAAAAATCAGAAGTTTGCGGTGGAATATGGCTTCCCCAGTAACCTAAGCGGCGTTGCAGATTAACCCAGTTAGGGATAGCGCTTACCGTGCTTTCAATAGGGAGGTAGAGCTGTCCTTTAAGTACCGCAAAACGCTGTTCAATATTATGCTCCAGTGCATCCTCAAATTGAAACTGCTTCTGGCTAAAGTGACTCAACTTGCGCAATAAGGTATCGCTACGGTTTAAGCCATACCAATAAGGCAAGGAAAAATCACGTTCCGCCAAATAGTATTTTAAAGCCACTTCCCAGTGTTCAATGGCCTTGCTTTCGGTATTGAATAACAGGAAGTCGAGTTCACCCAAGGTGCGTGGCCCAGCTATTTTTTGAATGCTATGACCGAGTAATTGATAAGGGTGATAATCTTGCTCGAGCAGCCAGAACCAGATAAACATTTCAAAACGTAATCCCAAACGGGTACTTTTCAGTTGTTGTAAAAAGCTTTCTAACTCTTGCGGATGCTGATCTAAATAAAGCAGTCTGGCACGATAATTTTCAAAATGGCTGTGCCATCTAGCATTGTCGTGAAACTGAAAAGTGTGTTTTAACACCAGTTCGGCAGGAGTATCCGATAAAATATTTGGACTGCATATGCAAAAGGCCAATTGCCGAACCAGTAAATTTTTAAATTGCAGCCAAGGTTCCTTAAGATGAGACGCTTGATTTAAAACAAACATAACCAACCCCTGGTGCTAGATTAAAAAGTGCAGAATGATAACGGATAATATGCAAAAACACTTTATACTACCGCAATTAGATGTATAGGGCAGTGCTATGAAAATGTTGTTTTGGCGAAGTTTGGTGATGATTTTTGTCATCCTGGGCTTTATCGGGGCACTTTTACCGGGTATGCCAACAACAGTATTTCTGATTTTAGCCGCCTGGTCAGCCTCTAAAGGCTGGCCGCAAATGGATGCCTGGTTGCTGAATCATCCTAAATATGGTGCAACATTAAGAGCATGGCGTGAAAATGGCACCGTACCACGCAAGGCAAAATGGTTCGCCAGTATCATGATGCTGATCAGTGGAATTATCATGTTATTTACCACTGCTCCAGTATTGGTAAAAATATTTACCGACTTGACCATGCTTTCGGTTTCAATCTGGCTATGGTTACGTCCTGAACCTTCCGCTAAACCGATCAAAGAAGCAGAGTAATACCTCTCATGTCATATACCTTAGAACAGGCAGATGTCTGGATTGATTTGGCCGAGCAAAGTTTGACCTTGCCTAAGCATCACAAGTCTTATGTCATCTCTAGCGGCAAGAACGGGATCGGTGAGCAGGAAAATTCCGGCAAGACGCCTAGGGGCTGGCATAAAGTGGCACTCAAGTTCGGATATGCAGCGCCTAAAAATGCAGTGTTTAAAGCGCGACAAGAAACTGGTGAAGTATACGATGCTGCATTGGCTGCTCAATGCCCTGAACGCGACTGGATTCTATCGCGCATTCTCTGGTTAAGCGGCCTGGAAGAAAATTTTAATCAGGGTGAGGGCTGTGACACCTTTAAGCGCTATATCTATATTCATGGCACCCCCGATACGGAACCCATGGGGATTCCAATGTCTCATGGCTGTATCCGGATGCGCAATGAAGATGTGATTGAATTATTTGAACTGATCGCTGAGGATGCTCTGGTGTTTATTTCAGAACACCGTTTGAATTCGACGGACTGTAAAATAGGCACTCACTGATAAATAAAGAGGCAAAGCAGTTAAAAGCTGAAAATCCAGGTTTATCGGATTGATTAAAAAATAGCAGTATTTGCCAACAGTTCAAAAACCATGAAAATTTTGCCTTAAAATCATGCCGTGATTTTTCGGGTTTTTACAGGAAATAGTAAATAAGTTATCGAATTTGTTTGTTTTTATAGCGAATAACCTATTTTTTAATCACTCAAACGTAAAAAACCAAAAACAGGCAGAAAAGCGTTTGACAGGCTGCATAGATTCTCTATAATGCACCACACAAACGATGAAGTCGTAAAGGGCGCTTAGCTCAGTTGGTAGAGCGTCTGCCTTACAAGCAGAATGTCGGCGGTTCGATCCCGTCAGCGCCCACCAATCCTTTACGTTAAATGTTTTAAGTGCAGCGGTAGTTCAGTTGGTTAGAATATCGGCCTGTCACGCCGAGGGTCGCGGGTTCGAGTCCCGTCCGCTGCGCCACTTAATTCAGATAACAAGTTGTTTGTACCACAATAGAGACATTGTGTAGATGCAGCGGTAGTTCAGTTGGTTAGAATATCGGCCTGTCACGCCGAGGGTCGCGGGTTCGAGTCCCGTCCGCTGCGCCATTTACATAATAGACCTTTTGAGGGCGCTTAGCTCAGTTGGTAGAGCGTCTGCCTTACAAGCAGAATGTCGGCGGTTCGATCCCGTCAGCGCCCACCAGATTTTTTGCGATGCAGCGGTAGTTCAGTTGGTTAGAATACCGGCCTGTCACGCCGGGGGTCGCGGGTTCGAGTCCCGTCCGCTGCGCCATCCTTAGAATCGAAATTGTAAGACCCTTTGAGGGCGCTTAGCTCAGTTGGTAGAGCGTCTGCCTTACAAGCAGAATGTCGGCGGTTCGATCCCGTCAGCGCCCACCATATCTTCGGATATGAAACTTATTTATAAGTTTGCCGTGCAGCGGTAGTTCAGTTGGTTAGAATATCGGCCTGTCACGCCGAGGGTCGCGGGTTCGAGTCCCGTCCGCTGCGCCATTTTCTAGATTCCTTGTTCTAGATCATGGTTACATCCAGCAAGATTTCTTTCTTGCGTCATAAAAATAGCCATGCTATTTTTATTCCTCAAGGGCGCTTAGCTCAGTTGGTAGAGCGTCTGCCTTACAAGCAGAATGTCGGCGGTTCGATCCCGTCAGCGCCCACCATATATTCTCCTTGATAAAATTCTATTTTTTCCATAAAATCTCTAGTTAATAATAATTTTAACTATTGAAAAACTATGAGAAATCCATATCAACGCAAAGCTGCTAAAACTCAAAATAATACCTATAACGCGCAAGAGATCTATAAACAATTTGTTGAAATGATTGTAGGCCAAGGTTATGTCCATGCCTTATATGATGACGGCTGGGCATTATGTGCGACTCCTACCGGTCAGCGTGCATTTGCCATTTGGCAAAGCAAAGGCCTGGCAAAATTGTTGGTAAAAGACAATTGGGCAAATTATCAGATTCAGGAAATTTCATTAAAAGATTTTGTCGAAAAAGTGATTCCTTTTTTACGCCAAGAAAACACCATCGTGTCGATGGATTTAACCCCGGAAGGGCAAAATGTGCTGGTTGCACCGGAAAAATTATTATTGGATATTAAAAATTATCTGTATCGGATTTACGTACAAAAACCTGAATTATTTAAAGATGCAAAACTACCTTTACCACGTAACATTCGTTTGAACTGATTTTAGTATTCCTGTAACAGCCAGCCACTAATGAAGGCAAAGTATTCGCGCAACCAGGAGTTGTAGCGAATATAAAGCGGTGTTGGAGCGCTGAGCGTGACTATCTGCTGATAGCCTTGATGTTTTGCAATGGCTTTGGCGCGTAAAATATGAAAGTCACTGGTGGCAATCACAATAGGCTGGTTCAGATGAATATGCCGCTGTGCCAGCAAAGGCTGTACATTGCGCAGGTTTTCTTCAGTACTGGTACTTTTTGCTTCTAATAGAATACGTGACTGATCAATATGATGCTGTTGTTGCAGATATTCAGACATTACTGCTGCTTCAGAAATCTGTTCTTGAAACCCTTTACCTCCGGTCACGACCAGCAGTGTTTCGGGGTACTGTTTGGCATAGGCGGCACCGATATCTAAACGCTGTTTTAAAGTGGGGGAGGGTCGACCCTTTTCGATTCCACTGCCCAATATAATGACTGCAGCAGCGGGCTGCATGTTATTGGACTGCTGACTGCTATAGTGCAGATAACTGAAAAACATCACTAATGTGATTATCCAGAGAAAAAATCCTGACCATAAACAGCGCCATAACCTCTGTCCTAATGGGGTCAGCTGAACAAGGCTTTGAATCCAGTTAAAACATATCGCATACAGCATCAGTGCTATACCAATAATCAGCGGAAGAATAATGCCTAAGTGAATCTTGTCCAGAGCAAGTAACCATAAGCCATCCAGTACCAGCAAGCTGCCTATTATTAAGCTGAGACTGCGTTTAAAACTGCTGGACATAGGATGGCTCGAGATGAAGATTGTGCTTAGTTTAAACAGATTATAGAGTTTGAGAATAAAAAACCGAGCATTAAGGCCCGGTTTTTTTATTTGATTTAATGATTTAGATTGAATGATGAATTAGTAAACATCACGACGATAACGGCCTTGTTGACGTAGCTGGTCAACTTTAGTTTCACCCAGAATGTCGATTAAGGCCTGATCTACATCGCTAGCCATACCATTGATGCTACCGCATACGTAAATCACTGCGCCATTCTCCACCCAAGCTTTTAGTTCTTGCGCCTGTTCACGCAATTTATGATGCACATAGACTTTTTCTGCCTGATCTCGTGAGAAAGCCAAATCTAGGCGTTGCAACATGCCGGTTGTTTGCCAAGCTTCAATCGTGCTCTGATAGAAGAAGTCATGTTCACGCTGGCGTTCACCAAAGATCAGCCAGTTTTGCGTATAGTCCTGACGGGTACGTGCATGTAGTAAGCTCATTAAGCCTGCCAGACCGGTACCGTTACCAATACAAATGATAGGACGGTTGTCATCAATCAGGTGGAAAGCTTCATTGCTGCGAATGCGCAGTGCAATTTCACTATTCAGTGCTGCATGCTGTGTCAGCCAGCCTGAACCTAAGCCCAGTTGACCTTGGGCATCGGACTGTTGGCGCACCACTAAACGCAGAACTTGTTGTGAAGGAATACTGGCAATGGAATATTCACGTGAAGGCAGCATCGGAAGTTGCTCCAGTAAATGATCTATATTGGCAAAAGGTTCAACTTCACCGGTCAAATCTTTGTTCCATAAGGCCTGTTCAATATTGATCTTTAACGAATCTACAGAGGTATTCGGCTGAATTTGATGCTGCTGCATAAACTGGGCAATACGTTCAGTACTGTTTCCGGGCTGAATCTCGGCGATATCACCGGCTTGCCAGCTCACTTCATGATCCGGCTTTAATTCGATATTAAAGGCGGGAGCACCTAAACTGTTTGGATTAAGCAGATCGCGTTTTGTGAGTGTCCAAGTATCGAAAGTTTTTTCGATATTCATGGCTTGTAATTCAAGTTGGGTCACTTTGGTTAGAGCGCTATTCCATGTCTGAATCTGCTCTTGATTGGCATTATCCACTTCAATGATATTAAACAGCTGCTGCGCACCATTCTGTTTTAACCAGTTATCAACTGCGTGGCCAAAATGACAGAAAGTGTCGGCATATTCTCGAGCACCCAAGGCCAATACTGCATAGTGCAGATGGCTTAAATCAGCTTTTTTGCGCAGTATTTTTTTGGCAAAACCCGAGGCTAAATCGGGTGCTTCACCGGTACCGTAAGTACTGGCTACAAATAAAACCTGTTCGGTATTTTTTAAATCATCCAGACTTAAATGCTGTACAGATTTCACGCTAGCAGGCTGGTGAGCCTGTTGCAGGCTGGTTGCTGTACGCCATGCCAGCTGTTCTGCTGTACCAGTTTGTGACGCATAGACAATCAGCCAAGGTTTTGCATTGCCATCAATACTAACTGCGGTTAAGCCATGACGTGCAGCTTGGGTCAGTTTCTTCTGTTTGCGACGTTTCAGATAGAGCATCCAGCCTGTGACAAAGAACAATGGCATAGCCAGAGCAGCTAGCATTGCCATGAACTGGTATACCGGACCAAAGAAACTGCCACGGTGCACCGGCAGCATGCTGCTCATTATTTTTTCATTTAACTTTTTATCTTCATAAATTTCCATCTCTTTAATGGTAGATGCTTGATAATCAAATATGGCTTTGTTTCGTGCACGTTCATGCTGGGGAATGGCATCGACAAAGCTAATTTCAAGTTCACCATTGGACTTTTTCGGAATATTTAATGTGATGCTTGAATAATCACGACCGACTTGTGCATTAAAGCCGTTCCAGCTTTGGCTGAGCGCCAGATTGATCTGTTCCGGGCTTAAACCTTTTTTCTCCTGTTTTTCACCGCGCGGATGTTCAGCAGCTTTTTCAGGGTTACCTGTAGCTGCATTAGGCATTGTCTGGTCTGAACCTTCGCGGTTGCCGCGTGCTTCCCCGCCACGTGGCGTTTCTGCTTCACCCTTACTTTGCGGTTGTTCAACACCCATCACCGTATACAGGCCGCTACGCCACCAGCCATAAGACCAGGTTAAACCGGTACACGCGATAATCAGGAAGAAAATCACCACCCAGGTACCCACAACCGCATGCAAGTCCCAAAGAAAATTACGGCCTTTCAGTTGTGGCTTAAGCATGAACCACTGTTTAACAGAATGCTTTTTCGGCCAGCGCAGGTATAGACCACTGAGTACAAAAAAGATCAGCATGAGGGTACAGGCCCCAGTGATCTGCTTGCCGACGGGTCCAATGGTTAAATTTCGATGCAACTGCTCGATAAACTTGAAAAATTCTCGTCCTTTAATCTCAGGTAACACTTCGGCTGTGTAAGGATTAATCATCATGGTATAGCCTTTACGTGCACCTTCTTTGACAATATTAATGCTTGAAGATGCGGTCGGGTCTTTGGCTACAGTGATGCTGTTAATTTTCATCTCTGGATCAGTCACCTGAAAATGCTGATACAGTTCGGAAGGGGTTAATTTGGCACGATTTTCAGCCTGTACCGTATAACTCTGTGGATTCAGCCATTTTTGAATAGGTTGTTCATAGGAATAAATGGCACCGGTAACGCCCATAATCGAGAGAATTAACCCGGCGGTAATCCCGAGGAACCAGTGGATCTGAAAAAAGGTTTTTTTTAACATAGCCGAAAAAACAGGGTGATAAACAGAATTAAACTGAATTATAACTGAACTTTTCCAAAATGATATCGATTTTGTAGGTAATATTTATTCTCATTATCATTTGGTTTTATCTAAATTAAAAAACCTCCAATCTGGAGGTTTTTATTTAACTGTATAGCTTGGTCTAGCGTTTAAATCTGTTTTGCTTCGCCCACTGTTTCAGTCAGGTGCTTGCGGATGGTATTGAAAGAAAAGTTCTTTGAATCCATACGTTTTGGCAGAATATAAGCACCTTGCTGACCTTTGACCTTGAAGTTAATCAGCATAAAGTCAGGCGTATTATACCATTCATACACATCTTTCCAGCCAATCGCACCTACACCTTCTTGTGCGCCCATTTGTTGACGCATGATCAGACCGTGTGGTTGTACGCCTAAACGAATGCCTTTAATTTCCTGAACCGGAAATTCGTTCATTTTGCGTTTTACATACCATTCCAAGCCGAATTTACGGATGAGCAGATAGACTACAACACAGACTAAAGCCACCCAGCAAAAAATAGTAGAATAATTTTTCAGCAAGATGATGCCGGCAATGGAAAGAATGGCAACAGCAGCCATGATCAACCATGCTTTGGTACCAATTTTATTGGTGCTACGCCAGATAGCAAGTTGAGCTTGACGTTGCTCAGCCTCGGAAATTTCATAGTTCACAGGCTGTAGGGTATAAGCGTATAAATTTTTCGCGGTCATAATGAATTAACAAATTTAGAACTGTAAAAAGTTTAGCATTATTTATACCAATTCAGTGAGTATATTGTTCCAAAATCATCCTATTTATAATGAGCCTAATTCGGTGGCCTTTTCATCACGGTCATGGCTTAAACTTTGCTTTAAACGACTGAGTTGACTCAGAATGCTGAGCATCAACGATAATTGCTGCAAAACGATCAGCGATTTATGATCATCTTCATTATTTTGGCTTAAGCGCTGACGAATGGTATTCAGCATATTCTGTGCGCTGAGGTCAGGGACTTCATCGTTTAATAGCGCACCGCGAATATCATCTAAAGCTTTGTCTAATAGTTGCAAAACTTCCTGATCTTCAATCTTCTCGCGATGTGCGCCCAGTGCGGCAATATAACTGAGCAGGGTATGATTCAGACACAGGAATTCAAAAGCCAAGCTTTTTTGTACCGGATCAAAATCCGGTTCTGTGGCTAAGGTTGAAATGAGTGAGGCAACATCTGCATCGTTATTATGGGCAGCACGACGCACTACACGATATTTCAAGCCGTTATTGCGTCCGCTTTTGTACTGTTCAATGACTTCGGCTAAATATTCACATTGAGTGGTGAGTGAACGTCGGATCGTGCGGGGCAAACGACGAAATTTCCAGTCCGGGAAAATAAAGCTCACCCCAAACCAGGCCAAGGCACAGCCAATCAGGGTATCAATCATGCGGGGTAGGGCTGCGGCAAAACCTATTCCATCGAGGTTAAAATTAATTAACGCCAAAATAGTGATAAAGGCAGTGGCTTGGGCATATTGTTTACTGCGTAATTCAAAGAACAGTACCCCACTTAAAATCAGCAGTAATAATTGTCCTTCGATTGATGGAATAAAATACAAAATAGCATAACCCAGAATAATACCGACCAAGGTACCAACGATACGCAGACGTAAACGGCGTTTGGTGGCGTTAAAGTTAGGCTGGCTGACAAAGAGAGCAGTCAGTAAAATCCAGTAGCCATATTGAATATTGGTGACCTGTACAAAAATATAGCCAATGAACAGTACAATTGACACCCGGATAGCATGTCTAAACAGCACCGATTCCGGTGTTAAATGTTGTTTAACCCGGATGACGATATCGTCCCAGCCTTTTAAGTCATCATCTTTCAGCTGGTTTTCAATATGTTTGCTTTTATCGAACTTGATATGCCGTTCAGTTTCTACATTACGCAGTTGGGCATCAATTGACTTTAAATTTTGATACAGCGAAAACAGTGCATTGACCCAGACCTGATCATATTGCTGCTCGGCACGAAGTTTTTCCAAAGACAGCTTTAAATTGGCAAAAGCATGTTTAAAGCGTTTGTTATGCTGATAGGTTTCACGCTGCAAAATGCTCTGGCTTAAATCTTTGCAGGCCTTGGCCTGAATAGAGAGAATCCGTTGAAAGCGAAACAAAATATCACTATGTTCAAAAATCTTGACCAGCTTTTGATAATCAATATGCGCTGAATCGGCACGTTCATGAATATCCTGTGCCACAAAATAATATTGCAGGCTGCGACGGGTATCTTTTTGCCCCCGGTCACCTTTTAAACGGGTCAGTAACGCAGTTTTCATCTCATTGAAAATGCCGACCAGCTTGCCATTTTCCAAAGACAGCTCAATCATGCTTTGCTGATAACTGTCTGGAGTCATGTCAACATCAAACAGATTGGATTTGGCAAACAGAAAATCACCGAGTGATGAGTAGCACTGAGAGAGTTTGTCCTGAACTTGGCGAACAGGGAACAATAGGAAACTGATGGTGGAAAGCAGGCCATACCACATTGCACCAATCACCAGGAGTCCAGCTTGAGTATACCAATGATCAAACAGTCCAACACCGAGCATTGAATAGACGGAAATGACCAGACAGCCATAAGAAATGGTGGCGTAGCGACGACCGAGTGAGCCGAGCAGAATCCAGCCAATGCATGACACGATTAGCCCAATGGCAAATAAAATGGGATGAGGAAATAAAAAATAAATTGAGGCAGCGGTAATAAAGAAGCCGATATAGGTATAAATCAGGTTCATGATCCGCACTGAAAAGCGGTCATCGATATCACTTAAACCGGCAGCGACTACACCTAGGGTCAGGGGGATGGTGATAAGTTGCTGTCCCATAAAATAAGGCACAAAGGCAGTACCCGCGAATGCAATAATCATGCGCAGGTTATACATAAATGTCGTGTTATAAGTCGCTTGTTTAAGACGCGTCAGCCAAGATTTCAAGTTATGTCCTAATCCACAAATAATTTATGCAGCATGCAGTGAAATTATGTGATTTTTCACTCTCATGACTGGGAAATAATACTATGTACAGTGTAAGCTTGTCTGCAAAGCCTATATTTAAAAATTAAATATCAATATGTCTGCACAACAATCAACACAAGCATATTCCACGGCCTGGATTATGCTGCTGGCCTTGCTGACCTCTTTGGGTCCGCTTTCTATTGATATGTACTTGCCGGCCTTGCCACAAATGGCACAGGATTTTGAGGTAAGTACGCAAATGGTAGCCAATACTTTACCTGCTTATTTTCTGGGACTGGCTTTAGGGCAGCTGATTTATGGCCCGCTGAGTGACCGAATTGGACGTAAAGCACCGTTGTATCTGGGTTTAACGCTGTATGTGCTGGCCAGCCTGTTGTGTGTTTTTGTCAGCAATGAGTGGAGCCTGATTGCAGCGCGTATTGTACAGGCGGTTGGTGGTTGTGTGGGTGTGGTCATTGCCCGGGCTGCCATTCGTGACCGTCTGGATATGCAAGCTTCAGCGCAGGCCTTTGCCAGCATGATGATTGTGATGGGGATTGCACCCATTATTGCGCCGAGCTTGGGTGCGATGATATTGAAGTTCTTTTCCTGGCAGGCGGTGTTTGTCATTTTAGCTGTGGTGGGGCTGGTCTGTTTGCTGTGTGTCCACTTTTTCTTTAAGGAAAGTTTGCCGCATGAACGCCGTTTAAAGTTGAATATTGGTCAGGTTTTGCGCTTATATATCACTATTTTTAGTGACCAGAGTTTCAGATGGCCGATGCTGGCAGGATGTTTTTCAGGTGGGATTTTATTCTGCTATATCAGTTCATCAGCTGCCGTGCTGATGGATGATTATGGCTTAACCCAGCAGCAATTTGGCTATGCCTTTGGGCTGAATGCCTTTGGTATTATGCTGCTGTCCACTTTAAACAAACGGTTGGCGCAGCATTTTTCTGTAATGCATCGGTTGAAAATGGGCGGTATATTGCAGCTGATCGGTGCCACTATTTTATTGGTCTCGGGGTTAATGGCGACTAGTCCATTATGGCTAGTCTTTATAGGCATGTTTTTGGCGGTTTCAGGTATTGGTTTTACCGGCCCCAATGCGATGGCCCTGGCCATGTCGGAGCAGGGGGCACGTGCGGGAACCGCCAGTGCAATTATGGGAAGTATGCAATTTGCCTGCGGCTTGCTCGGTGGAATCCTGTTAAATTTCCTGATCTGGAGTTCGTTGCTAAACATGAGCATTGTCATGCTGCTTTTTGTCGCGATTACCCTGCTTACGATTATGAAACTCAGTTTAAATCAGGCACAGCATGAATCTTCATAAAGATGAATGAACTAAAAAGAGACCTATAAGGCACTGCTGTCCCATAGTTGAAGTCCATGTGTCAGATTCGCGAGTGTGGCAGGGATGCCCCACACATTCCCCATTCCTTGCGCTGCGTTTTAAAGCAGTGCTTAAAACTGGCTCAGGATGTCGTGTATGGGGAATAAAGACTTTTCTTGAGAACTCAAAATATGTTTTGAGTTCTCATTTTGGTTTGTCAAAAGTAGGGTTTAGCCTACACAAAGCCATTTAAACCTCTAAAGAAAAGACAAGGCTGTGAAAAATATAAATATCAGATACTTAAAGATAAAAAATCATTATGCTGATTCAATACTAAAATAAAATTCAAATTATGGGACAGCATTGACCATGATGGTCTCTTTTTCTTTAAAACGGTTTATTGATCCATAAAAACCGTGAATTCATCAACCGCAATACGCGGTGTAATAAAAGTATTCACAATATTATCAGGATCGGCATAACCGAGTGCAAGGGTACAGACCTGCTCTTCATCTTCAGGTGCATTCAGCACATCCAGTACGATGGAATGGAAATGGTTGCATGCTGCTTGTGGACAAGTATCCAGATCACGCGCCTTGGCAGTGATCATCACGTTTTGAATCATCATGGCAATGTTTTTTGATACTGCTGACCCAGTTCGGGTTGTTGTATAAGTTCAGTTTGGGCTTTGCAAACCACGCCGCAGCGTTTCATCGTATTTCTTGCCCATAATCACATAGCCTTTACAAGGCTGAGTATTGCTTCCTGAAGGTGCCCGGCTCACTACAGTCAAAATATCCCTCATGCTTTGCATATCAACCGCTTTATTTAAAAAACACCTAATGAATGAAGAGAGCTAATGGCATGATCAACGTGCTGAACCTGTTACAAGTGCATAAAAAATCCTTTTGAAATGAGTCTTTAAGCAGGATTTTACTTTATACATTAGTCGAATGGGGATGGGATAAAACTTATATGATTTTTATATAAGTAATTGAATTTAGTATTAATTTTAAAATTGTCATTTATAAATAAGATTGTTTTTTAATCGTCGTTCGAGAAAACTGATTTTAATAAAGCATAAAAATTGCTAGATTTGCCATGACGTGTAAGTTTTTACATGTTGCAATTTTATAATATTTTAAATTTTTTACTGCCTCATAAGCTGAAAATGCAATGATTTTTTAAGCTTGTTAATTTTTTGAAGGGTTTTTTTTCATAGATTTATTGGGTTTTGAAAAATCAAAGAATGCATGGATGCGAATATTTAACAAATCGGAGATTTTAAGAATGAGTCAATTACGTAACGGTAAATTTATCGCTAAAGGTTTAGCATTAGCAGTTACAGCGGTAATGGCAAGCACTACATATGCAGGCACAGCTGAACAAAAACAGATTCAGGACTTACGTAAAGAAGTAGAAGCATTAAAATCTTTAATCCAACAACAACAGCAAGTTCAACAACAGCAACAAACTCAAATTGAGCAAGTCAAAGCACAGCCAGTACAACTTGCTGCAGCGGCAAAACCTGAAGCACCTGCAACAGGCTTTAAAACCAAAGCCGGTGCAAATGTAAACCTATACGGTTTTGTCCGTGGCGATGCCAACTATATTATTGAAGGCGCAGATGATGACTTTAACTCTGCACATAAATCTGAGGGCAAAACTAAAGATAAACTTCGTGCCACTGCTAAAATCACACGTCTTGGTTTAGATTTTAATACGAACGTTGGTGATGCGAAAGTTGGTGGTAAAGTTGAAACTGACTTTGCCGGCTCTAATGAAGCTTTCCGTATTCGCCATGCTTATTTAACTTATAATGACTGGCTATTCGGTCAAACTACTTCGAACTTCTTGTCCAATCATGCTCCTGAAATGATTGATGCTACTACCAACATTGGTGGCGGTATAACGCGTATTCCTCAAGTTCGTTATAACTTCAAACTTGCACCACAAACTCAGTTGTTTGTTTCTGCAGAAAAAGGTAATAGCCTTGCAACTTTGGCAGGTACAGCGGCTGCTGACAAACTTGCCGGTACTGCAGCTGATGTGACATACCGCTTACCAACGCTTACTGCTAAGTTAACCCAAGGTTTTGCAGATGGTAAAGGTTCAGTATCTGCACGTGCTTTGGTTGAAAATTATAAATCAACAGCAGCTGATGATGACAAAACTGGTTGGGGTGTAGCTGCAGGTGTAAATTATCAAGTCACCAATCCATTAAAAGTGTCTGCTGATGTTTCGCATGTGGTGGGTAACAGTAACTATTTATATGGCAGCAATTCAGCTTATATTGTAGATGCGGCAAATAACAGTATTGAGCAGAATGAATTTAATGCAGTTCAAGTCGGTGCAACTTATAAGATTTTACCTAACTTGCGTTCAACACTGGCTTATGGCGCACAGTTTGCTGATGATGGTACTGACTATGCCCGACTCAATACGACAGCGAATGAAAAAGTGCAACAGGCATGGATCAACGTTATTTATTCACCAGTTGCACCAATTGATCTAGGTGTGGAATATATTAACGGTAAGCGCGACACATTTGCTGGCGAATCATATAAAGATAACCGTGTAGGTTTAATGGCTAAATATAATTTCTAATTCAAAACTGGAAATTTAAAAAAGAGGCGATTGATTCGCCTCTTTTTTTATTTGAAAAATTATTTTTAATCTCCAATTAATGTTAAAGCAATCTAATCAATACCATGTAATAAGCGTTTTTTCGATAAACAAAAATTGGTCAAAAAATGAGATAATATAATTATGATAGGGCAAATGTATCAATGATGTTTTTAAAGGCTGATATTTTTGTAATGGGAACTTTACGAAATACTACAGTTTCACAAATAGATCATTCTTAAACTATACGCCTTTTTACGAACAGCTTTATTTATCTTTAGGTGGTTCATGAGCAATATCAAATTTAGTTTTATTGTTTTGGCAGTACTGGGTCTGGGTGGATGCCAAACGGTGTCTCAACCTAAGCTTACTGTTGGTTCAACAGGACTATCTGAACCACCAACTGTAGATGCTCAAGTCCGGGCAGACCGTATTAATTTTAAAAAACTCAAACAGCAGGAAAACCGTCCTATTGTGGCCTTGGTGCTGGGTAGTGGTGGTGCTCGGGGCTATGCCCATATTGGGGTGATTCAGGTGCTGGAGCAGCAAGGTATACACCCTGATTTGATTGTAGGAACCAGCGCAGGCAGTATTGTGGGTTCCATTTATGCCAGTGGTAAAACAGCAGAAGAACTCCGCGATATTGCTTTAAACATGAAAGCCAATGATGTTCGTGATGTAAAGCTGGATATGAAAGGTTTTTTTGACGGTCAAAAAGTTGAAAATTATGTCAATCAGCAAGTCAATAATACGCCGTTAGAATCGCTAAAAATCCCCATGTACGTGGTCGCAACGGAATTAAAAGAAGGCAAAAAAGTCGTCTTTAACTATGGTAATACCGGACAGGCGGTACGCGCTTCGGTGTCTATTCCAAGCATGTTTATTCCAACCAAAATTGGGGCGGATGAATATGTAGATGGCGGTTTGGTGAGTCCGGTGCCTGTAGGCGTGGCACGTGATTTGGGTGCGGATATTGTGATTGCTGTGGATATTCTGGCACAACCGATGCATACCGAAACCAGTAATGTTTGGGGAATGTTCAATCAAAATATTAATATCATGCAAAGCCGTTTAGCTGAAGAAGAGCTCAAGCATGCAGATATCGTGATTCAGCCGGATTTAAGGGAAAAAGGGCATATATTTGATGTAAAAGGCCGAGCAATGACCATGCAAGCCGGTGCAGATGCAGCACAAAATCAATTAAATACCATTACAGCCTTATTGAAACAGAAACATTATCCATTTGGTCATACCGTTCAGCAATTAAGCGCACAGGATTAGCCATTTAATAAACTGCAATGATGAAATCGAATAGAGCCTAGGCTCTATTCGATTTCATCATTGCGATGCTGTTATTTTTAGTTGATTTAAATTTTGGTTTTGATTAATAATTGATCAAAAATAATAGGGTGGTACTGTAAAGATAAACTAATTAATTGATATTTCTCAATAAAATAAACTAAGTGATGAAAGCTTTTATACTATACAATTTTTATATTAATATGTTTTTGTTCAATGATTTAAGTTTACCAGTGGATCAAAATTCACTAAACTGGGTTTTATTGAAATGGTGATGAAAGCATATTTCTGTAAGGATGGTTAAATGAATAGCAGTAGTATGAAAATAGAAAAATTTTTAATCGGCCAAAAAGTCAAAATGGCAAGTATGGGACATCTGGTATTTACCGTCATTGCAGAAAATACTGATGGTACCTATAGTGTTGAAACCCAGCTAGACCAGCAGAATGTACTAAGTTACGGCAATATTTCTAAAGAAATGCTGCGTGAGATAACAGCTTAATCTAATTTTAATTAGGCAATTTATTTGCAGGATGAAACAGGTTAAAGCTTCGCACTTGCGCACCCATGTATTTAATATTTTGTTTTACCCAGTCTTGGTTGGGTGATGACCTAAACAAATGTTTTAAAAAACATAGCCATATTTTTTTGTAATCTAATTTTTAGAACAAATATTCTATTAAAATCAGTCTATAAGAAAAATGCTTATGCGTCAGTGAGTTGATAAATTTGATATATATTTTCTTGAATGATACCAAAATCACTATAAATAATAATGATGGTTTTATTGCCAATTTCCACATTTTATTGCGCAGAAAAACGCTATAATCCTTGCTTATACTATTGTCTGTAAATGAGTCTAGAGAACGCGATGTCCCCATTAGATCAAATTGCTCCAGCATTAGATGACCAGTCTGAATTAACAATGACAGTCTTAATGACTCCTGATATGGCAAACTTTTCAGGAAATGTGCATGGTGGAACAATTCTAAAATTACTGGATCAAGTCGCATACGCATGTGCTAGCCGTTATTCAGGCAGTTATGTCGTGACCTTGTCGGTCGATAAAGTCAATTTCAAAGAACCGATTCATGTTGGTGAACTCGTGACTTTCCTTGCCAGTGTCAACCATGTGGGTCGTACTTCTATGGAAATCGGGATTCGCGTAGAAGCACAGAACATCCAAAAGCGTACCGTACGTCATACCAATAGCTGCTATTTCACCATGGTGGCCGTGGATGAAAATGGTAAACCGAAACAGATTCCTGCATTAAATCTGGACAATGACTGGAAACGTTGCCGTTTTGAGGCGGCTGAACATCGCAAAGTAGCACGATTGCAAGAAAGCCATCATCCATCATGTAGTATTTATAAAAAAACCTCACAATGCTAATGGCCGAATAAGGCGAGTTGAAACATTGATCTAGAAAAGACTGCTTTTAAGCGGTCTTTTTTGATTTTAAAGGGATGATGATGTCTATACATGCAGCAAAAATTAGCCTAATATAAAACGATACGTATCGTATCGTTTTTGGTGAACAGTGAGTGAGTTAGAAAAAACTTCCCGTCGCAAACAATGTATTTTGCAGGCAGTAACTGCCGCATTAGAACAAGATGATTACAGTCATTTAACCATCGAAGATATTGCCGCACGTGCAGGGGTGGGTAAGTCGACCATTTATCGCTGGTGGAAGCATAAATCTGATTTGGTTTTTGATGCCTTTAAAGAGCACACCGCTTCGGTCTTTGATTTGGACTTCGAGCAAAGTCTAGAATCCAATCTGAATCAGCAGCTTTTAAAATTGTCTCTCGCGCTACATCATCCTCTAGGACGCGCCTTACTGGTGGTGATGGCCGAGCATCGTGAAGCAGCCGGTGAGTTTTTCAGGCTGTATTTATTACCGCGTCGTGAGCAAACACGCAAGCTGATTCAACTTGCCATAGAGCGTAACGAAATTATTGCTGATTATCCATTTGAACTGATGCTGGATACGCTGTATGGGCCGATTCATTATCAGATTATTTTCTTTAATTGCATGCCAGATGAAACTTACATACACAATCTTGTGAGTTTGGTGATGCAACCTGTTCTGGTTCAAAAGTAGCACTAGGCTACCGTTAAGTGGGTCATTATGTCTGCGACAAACACAGGGCGTCTATGGAATCGCTCTTTTATATTGTGTCTATGCAATAACCTGTTTTTATTTACCTATTATTATGCCTTACTGACTATTCTGCCGATTTATATCATGAAGGATTTAGGCGGAACGGTGAAAGAAGCCGGTTTGGCACTGACCTTATTTCTGGTGTCTTCCATTGCAGTTCGGCCATTTTCCGGACTGATTGTAGAAAAATTAGGTAAAAAAATCGCCTTTCGCGGTTCAGAATTGCTGTTTGTTCTTTTTGCTTTTAGCTATCTATTTGCCGACAGCATGTGGGCCTTATTGCTGATTCGTTTTATTCATGGCATCTGGTTTAGCATATTAACTACGGTGACCGTGCCCATAGCCAATGATTTTATTCCCGATCATCGCAAGGGCGAGGGCATGGGCTATTTTGTCATGTCGACTAATCTTGCCGTGGTATTTGGGCCTTTAATTGCCTTAACTGTACTGCAATTTACTGATTTTATAATGTTATTTGCACTGTTAACCGCAGTGATCAGTCTGGGTTTTATCTTCTGTTTAATGATTCCGGTACAGGAAAACAAGATCACTCATCTCAATGCGCATACGGAAAAGCCACGACTGGGCTTTCATGACATTATTGAAACACGTGCCATACCGATCGGCTTTGTCGCATTGCTGACTGCATTTGCCTATTCCAGCATTATGAGTTTCATTGCTGCTTATAGTGAATCTAAAGATTTGCTTGCGTATACCAGCCTGTTTTTTATTGTCTTTGCCATTTCCATGATTGTGGTACGACCGTGGGTGGGCAAAATTTATGATCGCAAGGGTGCCAGTGCTGTCATTTATCCTTCCTTTATTTTCTTTGCTATAGGCCTGGTCGTGGTCAGTTTTATCTCCAATCAATGGCTGCTCTGGTTATCTGCTATATTTATTGGCATTGGCTATGGCTCACTCTTTCCATGTTTTCAAACCATTGCCATCCAGTCTGTCGCCAAACAGCGTATGGGACATGCCATTTCCACCTTCTTCACCCTGTTTGATTTGGGTATGGCAATCGGTTCAGTCATTTTAGGCTTGATGATTGCCTATTATGGTTATCAGCTGAGTTATTTATTTTGTGCTGTAATTACTGTGCTGACTTTATTTGTTTATAAATACACAGTTTCGGCATCACTCAAGCAACTTAAATAAAGAGGTACGGTACGTGGAATTACGTCATTTACGCTATTTTGTTGCAGTTGCACAAGAACTGAATTTTACCAAGGCGGCACAGCGAATGTGTACGGTGCAGCCTTCTTTAAGCCAGCAAATTAAAGACCTTGAACAAGAAGTCGGGGTACAATTGCTGGTGCGATCGAACCGGAAGGTTGAACTGACAGAAGAAGGCAAAGCCTTTTTAAAAGAAGCCTTGTTAAGTCTGGAACATGCTGAAAAGGCGATTCAGGATGCGCGGAAAATTGCCAACTTGAGTAAAGACCAGTTGAATATTGGCTTTGTGCCGGTAGCGGAAATGAAAATTTTCCCCTATATCATGCCGAATATTCGAGCACATTTCCCTGACATTAAAATTAACTTTCATAGTCTGACTGACGCTCACCAGTTTAAAGCCCTAAAAAAAGGTGATATTGATATTGCCTTTACCCGCTATGTCGATGAATCGAACGAACTGGAACACGTGCAAATTTTTAGTGAACCGCTGGCTTTAATTGTGCCTAAGGATTCACCGATTGCCGAGCAGCGTCATATTAGTATCAAGAGTTTTAATCATCAGGATTTTGTCATTAGTGATGAGGATGCCTCACCGCAGTTGCACAAAATTATTACCGATTTCTTTAAGCAATCTAAACTGGACGTCAACATTGTCCAGCATTCGACCAACATTCTGTTAAATGTCAATCTGGTCGGCATGGGAGTGGGTTGGAGCCTGGTACCGGCTTATGTGATCCCTCTATTGGGGGATAAAATTATTGTAAAAAATACTATTGAACCTTTGCCGATGATTGACCTGTATGCCAGTTACCGTAAAGGGCAAAAAAATGAAGTGATTGAGCTGATTTTAAAAATTTTAAAAGAACAGTTTTATATGGGCTTCTTTTAATAATAAATTTTTTACAGTGCATGATGCTTTTTTTAAGTGAGAAGCATCGTTGTGCATGGCCATGCTGTCCTATAACAATTATCCCTCGCTTAATTAAATTGATCTATACTCGAAATCTAAAACAAAAATATAGGCCGAACAACAATGATCAAGCTGTACAACAATGCGCAATCACGTGGCATGACCCTGCTGCCTTTACTGAAAGAGCTGGGTATAGAAGACCAGATTGAACAGATTCAAGTGCCGTATGAACAGATGCATCAAGCTGAATATTTGAGCATTAATCCGATGGGGAAAGTACCTTGTCTGGTCGATCAGGGTGTTGTGGTGTCGGAGGTGGCAGCCATATTTGCTTATCTGGCCGATAAATATATAGAAAAAGGTTTGGCACCGGCTCTGGATGATCCCAAGCGTGGTGCCTATCTGAAATGGATGTTCTTTGCTCATGGACCTTTGACTGAATATATGGATTTAAAAGGGCTTAATGTGCCGGATGAGCAAATTGAGCAAAGAAAACGGAGCCTGACTTTTGGTCATGAAGAAAGCGTATTGGCATTCTTAAAAAAGGGTATGCAAGAGGCAAATCCGTATTTACTGGGCGAGAAAATTTCAGCAGCGGATTTATTTCTGGGTTACTGGATGGTTTTTGCCATTTCTTTCAAAATATTGCCTTATCTGGATGAGTTCAAGCCGTTTATTCAGCTGCTGGCCCAACGTGATTCCATGAAAGATGTGCCGTGGTTTCAGAAAATAAATGCTTAATATTATTTTGTTCTTTCATTTATGCAAAATCAAAAAACTATTTGAACACCTCTTCTCATCTCACCAGATCTGGGAGGAAAGGAGATTGTGATCCTGTGAATAATGTTCGAGTTATCGTAGATTCCAAAACAGGTTGAGTCGTAATAACTATGAAAGGAAATCTGTAATGGAAGAAAATATAAAGCTTATTGAATCCTTATACAAAAGGATTTCAGTAATTCTTTTAAATGAATGGGATCCTATTGGTGTGCAAGATTTTCCAGAAGCATTTGATGAATATGATAGCTATGTTGCGCCATTGTATAAAATGCTGATAGACAAAAAACCATTACAAGATATATTCGAGTATTTAGTTTGGGCTGAGTCAGAGCATATGGGGTTAAGCACTGTTGATAGGCAGCATACTCATCTTGTTGCCCAAAAATTGAAAGGCCTCAGCGATTAAATTGATTCTGTGATTAATTTTGTCTAGTTCCATCATTGTACTCTGGAACACCAAACTGGTTAATTTTAGTTATTAGAAACCTAACCAATTATTCATTCGTGGGTAATTGGTTTTTTCTTTTTTAAAGAAAAGGAAGAGGGTGTCCAGTTATATACGTTCTGCGTGCCCATTTGGATAAGAAGATGCAATTTATATCGGTAAAGAATTTAGATAAAAAAAGACCACGCTTTCGCGTGGTCAGGCCTCTGAATATGATTCAGTGAATGTATTTTTATATCTGTATTATTTTACGTGTAGCTTTTTGAACAGCTGCTGGCTTACGTGGTCTAAAGTTTGTGGAATGGCCAATGCTGCCACAAAACGGTCAGGACGTAAAATAACAACCGAGTCAGATGTTTTACCAAACCAGCTGCGAATATCGGTACCAATATCGCCAATGGTAATCACGCCGTCAAATTGCTTACGGTTTTCATTACCAAACTGAACTTCGGGAATCACCTGAATAAATTTGACGCCTAATTTCTTCCAGACTTGCATAGTGGCATCCGAGATGCCCCATTGAGGATCGACGCCCCAAGCAATAATGGCAAAGTCATTCGCAATCACTTCATCAAGCAGAACAGTTTCACCAGATTCAAGTTTCACCTGTGGCTGGATAAACATTTTACCGACAGGAGATTCCTTTTTACCGTCTGCAAGCAATGCACCATCATTATATTTCGGCATCGGTTTAAAGCGCATTTCAAGCAAATACTGTTTAATCGGTTTGATGTAATTCAACGCATAGGCAATACCGTCACGCACGAAACCTTGCCATTTTTTCGGTGGCGCAAGCACGTGGCCTGCCATCACGGAAAGGTCAATCATGGCTTTGGCATGGTCTTTACGTTCAATCTGGTAAGAGTCCAATAAATCTGGAGTCGCTTTACCTTGTACAACCAATGCCATTTTCCAGGCCAGGTTAAAGGCATCACGCATACCGCTGTTATAGCCCTGACCTTGCCATACTGGCATGATATGTGCGGCATCACCGGCAAGTAAAATGCGGTCAACACGGAATTTATCGGCAATACGTGCGTTGTGGGTATAAACACGCTGACGAATCACTTCGATATTTTCAGCATTCGGTAATACTTTAGACAGTAATTTGGCGATGTTTTCCGGTTTGCTCAGTTCTTCCTGAGTTTCACCCGGCATCACCATGAATTCGAAACGGCGGATACCATGTGGTAGTGCAGCAGAAACATATGGACGCACCGGGTCACAGCACAAGTAAATGTGTGGAGTCGCTAGAGGATCATTTTCAATGTCGATCACGATCCATTGATTCGGTGCAGTTTTACCATCAAAAGCAATGTTTAAAGTACGACGTACAATCGAGTTACCACCATCACAGGCAATTAAATATTTTGCTTGAACAGTTTCTTCTTTCTGGTTTTTATCTTGAATCTTAAGCGTTACGCCATTGGCATCCTGGCTAAATTCATTCAGCTGACGTGAAAAAAGTACTTCAGTCTTTTCATACTGCTTTAAACCTTGCAGCAAAACATTGTCGACTTGAGGCTGAATAAAGGCATTACGACGTGAAAAACCGAATTCACGGGTCAGTGGCTGAATATCTGCGAAACAGCGACCTTTAGGGGTCAAGAAACGCATCGCATGATTTGGCGTGGTATGCGGTAGTACTTGATTGACCAGACCCAGTGATTGAATGGTACGTAAAGATTCATCATCAATACCAATTGCACGCGGGTAATCGATCAAGCTGTCTAACTGCTCAATGACGGTGACCTGAACGCCTTGTTTGCTTAAATAGTTTGCAATAGTCAAACCTACAGGGCCTGCACCCAAGATTGCCACTTCAGTCGTGTAATTCGTTTTGCTTGTGCTCACAGCGAATATCCATTCAATTCACAATAACGCTATTAACGGTGAAGTGGAGCAACCAAACAAGCTATGCCATAGTAGAGATGTAGAATGAAAAGAAAACAGCTTTAAAAATGATAATTTATTAAATTATTGAAAATTAATAATTATATATGTATTTAACTATAGGGTTTTACAGATTGATGATCATTTTTTTCTATCATTGAGCAAAAATTTTGAGAAATAAAAAAAGCTGAATTATTAACATAATTCAGCTTGCTTGATGCAATCATTCCAAGTGTGAACAAGGTGGAGTGAATGATTGCGAGGCTTAAAATTTTATTGAGCAGGTTTGGCCGCAGAAGTTTTTTCGGCTGCAGTTTCTACAGCCGCAGTTTCTTCAGCAGGTTGAGCTGAGGCTGGTTTAGCCACTGTATTTTCAGTGGCTGTGGCAGGTTGTTCTTGGGTCGAAACAACCACTTTTTCTTCTTCTTTTTTGGGTTTCTCTGCCTTTGCCGCAAAAGTGCCGGCAGCAGCGATGGTAAAAATAGAAGCAAGTAATATTTGAATGAGTTTCATATCAGGCATCCTTTTTGTTTTTAAAAGTTATTAGCCGCATATTTTTCATCACCAAAATATGGACAGCACTCATGCTAAAGTTGATGGGCTGTGTGAGCAATCAATTCAACAAACTGAAACACAGCTGTTAACCTGAAAAATACAAGTAAGCGTTGAGTGTTTAGGTAATGTAAGAAACACGGCAAAAATTGCAGAAAAAATGTATGAAGATATTTCTATAGATGCTTATAAACAGGCTGTTTTTTACTTGTGATATACAAAACAGGGGTTCAGCAGCATTTTTGCAGATAAGCTACTTGCGATTAAATGTAAAAAAATCTTTCAGAATTTGCGCAAAAGTTTAACAACTCACGCTTGAAGATGCTCTCATCCACATAGTTAGTGCACAAGCAAGGTTACTAAGCATGTCTATCAATAAAAGAATAAGCGCTAAAAAGGCCAGGCGAAGCATTAAATTCTGTTGAATTCGTTGCGATCCCGCAGGGAAAAAATTAAAGTGGAGCTAGCTGCCGATGGCTTGAGAGAGCAGCATACACTTGCAGCCATTGACTTTAGTCCCTCTCAAAAGCGAGTAAATTTTGAAACTGATTTCTCCCACTCAAGCTGTACCGACGCATATTATTTCCGGATTTTTAGGTGCTGGAAAAACCACTTTGCTCAAGCATTTGCTCAGTCAAAAGCCAGAAAATCAGGTTTGGGCGGTATTGATGAACGAGTTTGGACAAATTGGGGTCGATCAACAGTTGTTGCCGCAAACGCAAGGTTATGAAGTCAAGGAGCTATTGGGCGGCTGTCTGTGCTGTAGCAGCCAGTTGCCGATGCAGATTGCCTTGTCGCGCTTATTATCTGAAAGCAAACCGGACCGCTTATTTATCGAACCGACAGGGCTCGGCCATCCTGCACAATTGTTGGAACAGCTTACCGAACCGCATTGGCAGCAGAGTATCGCCATGCGTGCACTGGTTACGGTGGTGGATGGTTCTCGCTTGCATGATTTGGACTGGACGCAGCAAAATTTGTATGCAGATCAGTTAAAAGCGGCAAATATTATTGTGGTTTCTCATGCAGACACCATGGATTTTGCAGATGATCAGGCCTTAGAGGCACTTAAAAACGAATATCAGGCGTATCAGCAAACCTGGCTGATGAGTGGGCAAGAGCAGATTTCACTTCAGCAAATTGATCAGGTTTATGTCGGAACTGAACGCAAAATTCAGCCTTTACTGAAAATTCAAAAGACATTTTCAGCTGGACAGCCTCTACCAGAAATTAAACAGTTGCCTTATCACTATGTTGAAACTGCTCAAGGCTATAGTGTGGCGGGGTGGAAATTGCCCAAACGCTGGCAATTCGATTTTTATGCCTTGCTGGACTTATTGTGTGAACAGCAGCATTGGCTACGGATTAAAGGTATTTTTAATACCAATCAGGGCTGGAAAAGCTTTAATTTTAATCCGGAACAATTTAACTACCAGTCTGCTGAAGAAGGCATTGATAACCGTATTGAAATTATTGTGCAGGATCAGCATGACTGGCAGTTATTTGAACAGCAACTGTTTCAGTGCCAGATTCATCCAGAGCTGGATTAAAAACATTTCAGCAAAATACATCCAAATCTTATATGCTAGGCGCCAAATTTGAGGACACTTTTATGGCGCTTAAAGCAACGATTTATAAGGCGGATTTAAATATTGCCAATATGGATGATCATCAATATGGTGATTATCAACTCACTATGGCGCTACATCCATCGGAAACCATTGAACGCTTGATGGTACGTATTTTGGCCTATGCCCGTTTTGCAGATGAAGCCCTAGAATTTACCAAAGATCTGTTTGAAACCGCTGAACCTGCCTTGTGGCAAAAAGACTTAACTGGTCAGCTGATCAAGTGGATTGAAGTGGGCAGTCCAGATGAAGATAAGGTAAAAAAAGCCAGTGCGCGTTGTAAGCAAGTGGCTGTAGTCACTTATGGATCAGCTGTAGATGAATGGTATAAGCGCAACAGCAAATTAAAAACTT
Organism: Acinetobacter sp. NS-4; assembly: GCF_037402435.1. Classification (NCBI taxonomy): domain Bacteria; kingdom Pseudomonadati; phylum Pseudomonadota; class Gammaproteobacteria; order Moraxellales; family Moraxellaceae; genus Acinetobacter; species Acinetobacter sp. NS-4. The sequence continues at coordinate 207,385 of NZ_JBBEUE010000004.1, forward strand.
TAAGCAATGTCGAAGTGTGGAAACTCTCTACCGCGACTACAGAAGCATTGCCACAATTATGCGAGCGCACCATGCAGTTGCAGCTAAACGTGATGGATGGTGAATGGACCTTGATTGGGGATCATGCCCAAGTTGTGGTGGAATGGGAACAATTACAATAAGTATATACAGGTTGCAGGTCTAGGCTTGCATCCTGATTTAAAAATTGCGTATACCTGAAAATAATAAAAATGAATAAAGGGAAAATTATATGCATCCGGATCTCTATCGTTTGCTGATTGCCCTGGGCATTGGTGCAATTATTGGTGCAGAGCGAGAATACCGCAGTAAATCCGCTGGTCTTCGAACCATTATTATGGTTAGTCTGAGTTCATGTTTATTTACCATTATGTCTTTAAAAATTGGTGTAGATAGCCATGACCGGATTGCAGCCAATATTCTGACTGGTTTGGGTTTCGTTGGGGCAGGGGTGATCTTTAAAGACGAAAACCGTATTTCTGGAATTACCACGGCTACCACCATTTGAATGACAGAGGCATTGGGCATGGCGGCTGGTGCAGGCTATGAGCTGTTAAGCCTGTTCGCTATATTCATTGTTTTAATCGTACTGATTTTTTTGATCTATGTTCAGGAGGGTATAGAAGCCCTGAGCCATGCACGCACTTATCGAATTATTTGTCCTTATCAGCGCCAGACTTTAGATCAATATGAAGAATTGTTTAAAACCTATGACATGAAAGTGGTTCGCAGTGTGCAACATAAAACCGAGCAGCGCATTAGCGGACGCTGGATTTTGATCGGTTCGGGTGAAAACCATAAAAAATTAACCGCTTATTTATTGAATGATTCCAATATCCAGGAGCTCAGCTTTTAAAGATACATTCGCCAAATCCTAAAGCATTCAGCTAAATCCAGTTATACTAAGCATTGAAAATTTGATGCTCAGTTTAGGTAAATGACCATGATTAATGAATTGGAAATTATTGATTTAAAAGTAGGCGAAGGTAAAGAAGCGGTAAAAGGTGCGCTGATTACCACCCATTACACCGGTTGGCTGGAAGATGGCACCAAATTTGATTCATCTATTGACCGTGGTAACTACTTTGAAACCGTGATTGGTACTGGTCGTGTGATTAAAGGCTGGGATCAGGGCATCATGGGCATGAAAGTGGGTGGTAAACGTAAATTAATGGTGCCTGCACATCTGGCTTATGGTGAACGCAAAATGGGCAAAATCATTCCAGCCAACTCAAATCTGATTTTTGAAATTGAACTTTTTGATGTTAAAACACGTGATTAATCCGCATTAATGGTTGATTAAAAAATATTCTGCAAGATACAGGGATAGATCTTGCAGATATGTGAAAAATAATTTGAGTTTTATTTTTTTATCGTTACATTAATAAATAGCTAAGCGTATTTAAGGATGATCCGCTTTTTGTATAAAATTCAGAAACTGATCCATTTTTTCAAACTTTTTCTAGCAATATGTCTATGCATAGGTCTGGGACAAAAACAGGTCTGGGCATTATATGAAGCCGCGCCTGAATCCTATTATTTACATCAAAAATCCTTGAATGATGTTGAGTTTACCGAGAATAGTTCTATCCCGTTAAAAGGGACATGGCAGTATTATCCTGAGCAGTTTATTACTCAACCCAGTTCTGTTTTAAAATCTGACACAGTTAGTTTACCGGCCTCATTTAAAGACATCACCGGAACCAATCAAACCTACGGTACATTTGTTGGTCATTTTAAAATACCCAAGCAATTTGTTGGGCGCCGTATTGCGATTTTTATTCCAAATCAATATGGTGCTTACCGGCTGTATTTAAATGGTGATTTTGTCCTTCGGATGGGTAAAGTGGGAAAAAATGAAAGCAGCCATCAAACAGAAAATACCCCTAAAATTGCTTTTTTTGTGGTAGAAAAAGAATATTTCACTATTGCTATCCAAGCGTCCAATTTTAATCATCTGCATGGCGGGCTGGAGAATCCGATGCGGATCGGTGTAGGGACGACCATTAGCCGCCAGTTCCAGCAGTTAATGATGAGTATTGGTTTGGTCTGTGGTGCCGTACTGGGTGTGGGTATATTTACCCTTATGTTTTCAGTATTTCAACAGGCGATTGGTCGCGGCAGTATCCGCGTATTTGTGTTTGGTATTTTTATCTTATTCTTGGCCTTGCATAATTTATTTTCAGCACCTTATGCCTATACCACCTTTACCAATGTTAGCTGGTTATGGGGAGTGCGCCTGGAATATCTCTTTACATATTTGGCAGTTGTCTTTTTTATCAGTTATATGTTTTTACTCAACCGGCGCTATTTACATCCGGTTGTTTATGGTCTGGCAATGCTTATATTGAGCATTGATATGGTCGTGACCTTGTTTACTGTACCTGAATTTTTTCAGCGTTTTGCTTTTTATAGTTCCCTCATAAGTCCGATTGTAATTCTAAATTTTGCTCACGGTTTTTATCTGACTATGAAATCGAAAGAGCAATATTCAAGCATTAATTTATGGGCGGTGATTTTATTATGTGTCACTTTCTTGCATGACTTCTTGTTAAGTCTTAACTTTATTGATTCCTTTAACCTCTCATTTATTTCAACCAGTTTCTATGCATTGCTGATTATGTTTCAGCAGTCAAAAAATTATGCCCACTATACTCATCATATTCAGCAATTGAACCATAATTTATTTGAGCTGAACCGATCTCTGGATCAGAAAGTACAGGAACGTACTTCTCAGTTGCATCAGCTTAATGAACAGTTGGAACGACAAATTCAAATTGATGCATTAACAGGCGCCTTTAACCGGCGTGCATTAAATGCCGAAATTCAGCGATTATTTACCTTGACAAAAAACCACAGCACCAGCGCTTTGGCATTTGCCATGTTGGATGTCGATTATTTTAAAAATTACAATGATTATTATGGGCATTTGAAGGGTGATGTGATCTTGCAGGATTTGGTCAAGGTTATTCAAAGCGCCTTGCCGCCGTCTGCTTATGTGGCTCGCTATGGCGGGGAAGAGTTTGCCATTGTATTGCATAATGTGCCGGGTGAAGTGGTTTTAAATGTATTGCAGCAGGTTTTAAATGCGGTAAGAAACAGCCAGTTTGAACATTTAAACCGGCCGGATCAAAAACAATATGTGACTTTAAGTATGGGTGTAGCCTGGATGGATCGTCATCATCAATACGCCGATATTCATGAACTGATGAAAGCGGCCGATGTCCAGCTTTATGCAGCCAAGGATGCCGGTAGGGATCAATATCAGCCCTCTGCAACTTAGTTTAAATTTTGTGGATATTTAGCCTTTTTTTAGCTCTTTTGACTAACATAAAAAGCAGGTATGTCACTTAAAATATGATAATCTTGGTGACAGTTCTTTTATTTTTAAATGTTTCATTTTCAAAAAACTATTATTTTTTAAGCTTCATTTCAGCTTGATTGGATAAAAAGACAGATTGAGAGTTCTGAACGTCGTAAATCATGAAAAGGGTAGTTTTCTATTGATCAATGATGCTGCGTGTTCAGAGCATAAAATGATTTTTGAGCACCATTCAATGAAGATTCGCTTGCTATCCACCTTGCTTTCTGCTTCTCTTTCCGCCGTGTTATGTCAGATGCCTCATTTAGCCTGGAGTAAAACACTGCCAACCCACAATCCCACCCTTACGGTGATTGGCTATCATGAAATTACCGATGGTAAATCGGCACTCATTCCAGATTATTCAGTAACGACTCAGCAGTTTCAGCAACATATTAGCTGGCTTAAAAATAATGGCTTTCATTTTATTAATGTCGATCAGTTGATTAAAGCACACCAAGGCAAATACCATTTACCCAGCAAGCCGGTTTTAATGACAGTTGATGATGGCTATGCTTCATTTTATAAAAATGCCTATCCGATTACTAAAGCCAATAAAATTCCAGTTGTGCTGGCAGTGGTGGGTTCATGGCTAGAGCCTAAGGCAGGGAAAAGCATTGACTTCTCAGGCGAGAAAATTCAGCGCAATCAAATGTTGTCTTGGGCCGAATTAAAACAGATGCAAGACAGTGGTCTGGTGGAAATTGCCAGTCACAGCTATAACTTGCATCGCGGCATCTTGGGCAATCCGCAAGGCAATATGGAACCAGCGGCAGTCACCCGCTTATATGATCCTAAATCTGCAAGCTATGAAACCGATCGCCATTATCAACAACGTATTCACAATGATTTAAACAAGAATAATCAGTTATTGAGTGCTCACGGCTTAAAATCACCTCGCGTGATGGTATGGCCTTATGGGCATTACACCATGCAAACTGTGAAAATTGCCAAACAGTTAGGTATGCCGGTAGCGATTAGTCTGGACGATGGTGCAGATTCGGCTAAAGATTCATTGGGGCAGCTCAACCGTATTCTGATTGAAGGCAATATGACCACGGCAGATTTGGCTCAGGAAATTCAAAACCGTCAGGAACATTTAGGCGACAATAACCGTCCGCAAAAAATCATGCATATTGATCTGGATTACATTTACGACAAAGATCCAATTCAACAAGAACGCAATCTGGATCACTTGCTTGACCGGATTGTGGCGATGAAAGTCAATACTGTGTATCTGCAAGCCTTTTCCGATCCGGATGCTAATGGTTCTGCGGATATGGTGTATTTCCCGAACCGTTATTTACCCATGCGTGCCGACCTGTTTAACCGTGCTGCCTGGCAAATTCAAACCCGTACCCAAGTCAGCCGGGTCTATGCCTGGATGCCGTTATTGGCCTGGGAACTGCCTAAAAATAATCCGGTGGCTAAAGATGTGGTGGTTACCCAACAAGCCAATGATTCAGAACATCTGAATATGGGTTATCACCGTTTAAGTCCTTTTTCTGCCGATGCGCGTAAAACCATTGCCGGTATTTATCAGGACCTGGCCAAGACAGTGCCATTTAACGGTATTTTATTCCACGATGACACTACCTTGTCTGACTATGAAGATGCCAGTCCTGAAGCCTTGCATGCTTATGCTTCTATCGGCTTGCCTACAGATCTGGCCAAAATTCGTAATAATGATGCCGAGCTGGAAAAGTGGACTGCCTTCAAGACCAAATATATTGATGACTTCGCCATGCAACTGGCACAAGAAGTCCGTCAGTATCATCCATTCTTGCTGACTGCACGCAACTTATATGCACAAGTTGCCCTGAAACCTTATGCGGAAAACTGGTATTCACAGTCTTTGGAACAGTCGATTAACCGTTATGACTTCACTGCGATCATGGCGATGCCCTATATGGAGCAAGCGACAGATAACGATGCCTTTTATCGCGATATCGTCAATCGCGTGAAGCAATATCCGAATGGCATGAAAAAAACCGTCTTTGAATTACAGTCGGTGAACTGGCGAACCAATCAAAGAGTCCCTTCAGATGAAATGGCCAAAACCATTGAGTCTTTATATACCCAAGGTGTGATACATGAAGCGTATTATCCGGATGATCCAATTCAGGATTATCCAGATACTCACGTATTACGCAAAGCCTTTGATTTGAAATCAAGCAAACTTATTCCTTAAAGGAATTCTATATGTCAACGCTGCAGCAATTTTGGCATTCTGCATTGCACTTTGTTTTTTATTATCCATTATTTATGTCGTATTTATGGATGATTGGTGCACTGATTTTCTATTGGAAAGAGCGACAGGATCCGCCGTATCAGCAGCCTGCAGCTTTGCCTGAATATCCTAAGGTGGCAGTGCTGGTGCCTTGTTTTAACGAGGGCGATAATGCTGAAGAAACACTCAGCCATGCGCTGGCACTGGATTATCCAAACTTTGAAGTCATTGCGATTAATGATGGCAGTTCGGATAACACCGCGGCCGTGTTAAACCGTCTGGCAGATCAGCACGAAAAATTGCGTGTGGTGCATTTGGCCCATAATCAGGGCAAGGCTATGGCATTACAGGCTGGAAGCCTGCTTACCGATGCAGAATATTTGCTGGGCATCGATGGCGATGCCTTGCTTGATCCGCATGCCGCGATCTGGATGCTACGGCATTTTCTGCAAGATGAAACCGTGGCTGCGGTTACAGGAAATCCACGAATTCGTACCCGTTCTACCCTGATTGGTCGTATTCAGGTGGGAGAGTTTTCTTCCATTGTCGGCATGATTAAACGGGCACAACGCAGCTTTGGCCGACTGTTTACCGTCTCTGGCGTGATTACCGCCTTTCGTAAAAGTGCCGTGCATGAAGTGGGCTACTGGTCCCCTAACATGCTCACGGAAGATATCGACATTACCTGGAAGCTGCAACGTGCGGGATGGAATATTCACTTTGAACCGAATGCCCTGGTCTGGATTTTAATGCCAGAAACCTTTAGTGGCTTATGGAAACAGCGCTTGCGCTGGGCCATGGGCGGGGCACAGGTACTGATTAAAAATATAGATGTGCTGTTTCAACCAAAACTGAATTTTTTATGGCCCTTGCTCTGTGAATTGATCCTGACACTGATCTGGTCTTATTTAATGCTGTTTATGGCTATCATCTGGTTAGTGCATTTTGTCGTTCCACTGGATATATCGGGCATCAGTTCGCCATTTTTACCTTATGGCACCGGTTTGCTGTTAGGCATAACCTGCCTGTTACAGTTTGCCATGAGCAAATGGATGGATAGCCGTTATGAACATTCACTGGGCAAGAATTACTTCTGGATGATCTGGTATCCATTTGTATTCTGGCTGATCACCCTGACGGCCAGTATTGTGGCATTTCCTAAAGTTTTGTTACGTGGTCATGGCCAGCGCGCACGCTGGGTTAGTCCAGACCGGGGTATACGTAATTCCACGCTCAATAATGAGGAAGTCACCCATGAAAAATAATCCTTTAATTATTGATTTACGTCATTGCTTGCCGTGGCATAAACGTTATGCATCGCATACATCTACCGCCATGATGTGGGCAGTGTGGCTGTTGTTATGGCGTCCGTTACTGATTGTGATGGGTGTCTTGAGCCTGCAAAAAAATCATGTGTTTCATCACCTTTTTTCTGCTTTCGGCTTAGGTATTGAGCATGGTGTGAGTGCATTATTGGCCTGTGCCGTGGGCTTGCTGCTATGGTCGAATTTTGTTCCTGCAAAAACAGTAAAGACTACGGCTGCCAAAAATATCTCCGATTATGGGCAACATTTTGGTTTGGCTGTTGAAGAAATAGAACAAGGACGCCAGAAAAAGGTCACCGTGGTTCATCATGATGAACACGGCAAAATCATTCATATTGAATAAAAGATTCTTATCTGTATCCAGAACCAAGAAAATCCCGGGTCGGCATCAAGCCCGGGATTTTTCTGTTTTATTTTATCGGTTATTTGCCCGGTACGCGTAAAGCATAGCAGGCTAAACCTGAACAGAGTAACAACAGCCCCAAGATGAAATGCGAACTTAGAGCTTCATGATTAAGCCATGTGCCCCACAGTGTGGCAAGGACAGGTGTAATGATGGTAATCAGCATCAGCGTGGTTGGATTGACTTTATTGAGCAGCTGATAATAAAAAATCATCGCCAGTACCGATGAAAAAACTGCACTATAAACCAGTGCAATATGGGCATGGAATGAAGGCAGCTTATCGGGCATCTCTGACCAGAAAAATGGCAGCAAACAGCAATAACCCAGCCATGACATGATGGTGGCACCGGTCATCTGACTGATCGGATGGATATTTGCAGCAACCGCACGCACAGCAAATGCAGAAACTACATACAAAAGCATGGCCACGATTTCCAAACCAATACCAAATCTATCCAATAACAGGTTTTGCGTGTTTAAGCCCAGGGCGAAATATAAACCCAACATACCCAATAGCAAGCCCAGCCATTGATAGGCACTAAACTTTTCACTGCGAAAAATATAAATGGCCACTAAACCCGAGACAAAGGGAGCACTACCATAAATGATTGAAATCACCGTGGAAGGCACCTTGGAAGCACCCATATAGCAAAAGGCCATGGAGGCAAACAGGCCGAGAGCACCCGCGGCATAACTGAGCAAAGCTTGCGGGTGCAAGGGTAGTTTGACCTTGAAGTAGGCCTGACAGGCCAGGGCAATAGGGATGGCCAAGCTAAACCGGATAAATAAGCCCCACGCCCAATGAATTTCATGCACTGTCCAGACGGCTGCAAGTGGTGTCAGTGACCAAATCAGCACAACAGTAATAAATTGACCGGCTGTAGCAAAGCGTGAGTTTTGGTTAAAAGGGGCTACAACCGGTTTGGACAGTGGTGTGGGGAATCCATTTTTATTGATCGGATGATTCATCAGCTTTTTCCTTGTTTTTAGGCAATAAAAAAGGCCGCTGTTGAGGCGACCTTGGGGTATTTTTTGGTTAATGATTTATTCTAAATCATCATCAGGGTACAGTTTCCAAGGCACCTCATGTAAAAACTCCACACGTCGTGAACTGGCCTTATTGACCTGAAGATCCAAAGCGAAGCAAGTGATAAGCGTATGTTGAGCAGATGAAGAAATAGGGAACATGAGTAAAATTCCTTGGCATTCTTTTTTATAACATAAAATTTTAAAAATCGTATAATTTTTATTCAAATTGTTTATATAATATAAAAATAATAATTATTTATTCATGAGAGTGACGCTATGCTGAAAATACTCTTGGGGCTATGTCTTTTTCTTGGGCTGATAGTCCTTTGGAAAATATTTTTTAAAATTCAGATTAATCAACATACTCAGCAATTCAGAATCAAGCAACTTACCGATTTAATCAAACCTGATGCGACCTCGGCACAGTCTTTGTCTACACCGAAAGCACGGGTAGATGAGGTAGAAGAATATGAACAACAGCTGTTTGATGATGTTTGCCAGATATTTTTTGAACGCCATCTGACTGAACGTAATTTAAGTCAGGCTATTGTAGTTCAAGAAGGAATTCTAAAAAAACTGCCCGCCAAGGCACAAACCCGGATTCGTAAGCTGGATTTAGGCGAGTGGTCGATTTACTGGACCTTCTATGACCAGTCTTTAGAATATTATGTCGGATGTTATGGCGTGTTTTATACCCATATTGACCGTTTTGGCTGTGAGCATAAATGTGAATTCAAGGAGCAGCCGAATCGCGTTTGATTTAAGCAGTTGCCCGAATTGCTTATATCATCGTTAACATTCAACTAAAGCATCCTGGGTTTTATTCAAGAGCTCACTATTTTTAACCCACTGCTTTAAGATGCATTGCTTCAGCTGATCCAGATAAAACAGCTCATCATTCAGGCGATACATCAAAATTGCCCGTTTATAATCGGCCAGACTTTATTTTCCAAAATTTTAGCCGCATATTCTGCAAGCTGGGTTTTAAATCATGGATAAAAAGCCATTTCCCAATCCTGAAAAGTAACGCAAATTTTTTCTAGAATCTAAGCAGACTGATAGTGTACTCCAATTGAAATTATCCGATTAAACAGCCTTTTAATTCATCACTAAAAAACTGGATGGCACGTTCATGTATCTGTTCAAACTCATGTTCTTATTGGATTTAAACTGTGAATTATTGAACTATCGACCCTTAAATTCAGGTGCACGGCGTTGCAGCATGGCCATGACACCTTCTTGTACATCCTGAGTTTTGAGCAAGGGTGCCAGATGTTGCTGTAAATGGGAAAATGCAGTTGCAGCCCCATGTTCAGCTGCTTCTTTCGCCGAAGCTAAGGTTGCCTGCACGGCCAGCGGGGCAGCCTGGGCAATATGTTCCGCCAGTTCAATGGCACGTTGCAGTGGCGGTTCAGCGGTAATTTCACTAATCAGGTTTAAATCCATTGCCGTTGCTGCATCAAAGTGATCGCCGGTCAGTAAATAGCGCATGGCTTTGGACCAGCCCGCAGCCTGTACAAAACGCACGGTTGCACCGCCAAAGGGTAAAATGCCGCGCTGCACTTCCATTTGTGCGAACTGGCAATTGTCCTGCGCAATGACCATATCGGCATTTAGCATTAACTCTATACCTGCGGTATAGCAAATCCCTTGTACGGCCACAATCACCGGTTTCTTGCGTGGTCTTGAGCTGGTGCCCCAAGGGTTAATTTGCCCGGGTTCAAAATCAAACACGCCTGTTTCCAGTTTGGCTTGTAACTCGACCAAATCCAGTCCTGCAGTAAAATGATCACCATGGGCAAAAATGACTGCACAACGTAATCCTGGATCATCTTCATATTCAGTTAAAGCCAGTGACAAGTCATGAATCATATGGCTATCAAAGGCATTTCTTTTTGCAGCCCGGTCGAGTCCAATTAAAAACAGAGACCCGCGAATTTCCCGGCTGACTTTTCCTTGTTGTTGCGACATTGTTATTTTTCCAGATGGATTGTTTCTTAGATTTTAAAACGATGATCCGACAACCGTTAAATTTAACCAATCAATTTTTTGTATACCGATATAAAACTATAGATTAAACAGAGTGGTTGATTGTCTGATTAAGTTAGGTGATTGGTACAATTTTTCTTGCGTTCAGGGCCATTTTTTTCATAATAGCAACACTATTTAGCGGTTTGATTATTGCCATGTCACCTTTAGAAGTTGTTGCAGTTATTATTAGTATTATTGGGGTAGCACTCACCATTAAACGCAACATGTGGTGCTGGTGGTTTAACTTTGCAGCCTTTGTCTTGTATGCCTATCTTTTTTATCAATTTAAGCTCTATGGTGAAACCATATTGCAGTTCTTTTTCATGGTAGTCAATTTTTACGGCTTCTATCACTGGCTGAAGGGCAAACAGCAAGATCATGAAATTCGCATTGAGCCGATAGCCAAAAAAACTGTCTTTTTCCAGATGCTGTTAGCCGCTGTGGGTGGGTTGATTTTTGGTTTAACACTGAAACATTTTACCGATGCAGCCGTGCCAATGCTGGATTCACAACTGGCCGCGTTTAGTCTGTTGGCCACTTATTGGACCAGTCGTAAACATATTGCGACTTGGGTGCTGTGGGTGTTTGTCGATATCATTTATGTCGGCATGTTTATTTATAAGGACTTATTCCTGACTGCCGGTTTATATGCCGCTTTTGTGGGGCTGGCTGCTTTTGGCTGGTGGCAGTGGGAACAGGTGAAAAAGAAACAGGCTTTGACACAGTTCAAAGGCGTTTAAGCTTGAGGAGAGAGGGATGCTGATCGACTTTACTCAATACCAGTTGTACAGGTTTGACGAACTGGCAGGCCGAATTCAAGCCGAGCCGGAAAAATATCTCAACTTCGATTCAGTCTCTGACTTTTATAAAGCGGTCTGGTTGCAGGATTTTCCCCAAGGCACAACCTGGACTGCCACAGGTCTGGATGATGGCGCCGAACAATTTGATGCGATCATTGAATATCGTGGGCATTTTCTCAGGATTAGCTGTACTGGGAAAATTGCAATTTATTGCAGTATATGTGCTGAATAGTTTAGTATAGAGCCTCAATGCCAACAGCTTTAAAATTCAATTAAATAAAGAGCTATAAAAATAGGCTAGATCAGTGATGATCGAATGGTTTGGAAATATTTAAAACGACCACTAGAAAAACAAAGGATTAGAAAATATGGCACATCGTTTTACTGTGAATTCTACAATTCAGGGTGTTTCAATTGATCAGTTCAAACAACTTGTAGCAAATACGGCCTTACACGAAGCGGTATGTAGGCGCATCCCTGGTGAAAAATTAGAAATTATTGAGTCTAAAATGAGCGGTGATATTTACACTTTACGCCGTGCCTATAATTTGGATGTCAATCTACCGGATATGGCAAAAAAATTCCTTAAAGATGCATTTCGAGTCAAGCGTACCGATGTTACAGATTTAGCTGCTTTAACTTCAAACATCACCTTGGGCGCAAATATGCCTTTAGAAGCGAACTGCGAGCGTCTAGTGACAGGAGATAAGCAGCAAATTCACATTAGCCTGAATTGGCATGTCAAAGTTAAAGTTCCTTTGTTTTCGGGTATGCTGGAAAAACATGCCGAAACTGAAATTCGTAAATTTAGCCAGCTGGAAATTCAGATTGTTGAAGATGAATTAAAGAAAAATTTAACTGCTTAATCCATAAAAAAGCCCTTCAGTTGAAGGGCTTTTTTATCGCTAATCTTTCAGTGCATTTGGTGCTGGGGTCATGGCAGATATGCCGCCATGTTTTTCAAACTTGGCTCTATAAAGCAGTGCGGTAAAGAATGCGACCGCACAGACCACGCCTATATAGTACATAGCGCCAATCTTGCTATATAAGCTTAACCATTGCACCAATGGTAGCGTAATGCCACCTGCAATGGCATAGGCCACGTTATAGGAAAATGAAATACCCGAGAAGCGAATCTGGGCCGGGAACATTTTCACCATACTGTAAGACACCATACCGACTGTATCTGAGAACAGTCCAAGCAACATATACAGCATAAATACGGTCGCAGCGGAAACATGTCCCAAGCTGTTATAGAAAATGGCGGCAATCACGGCAACAGCCAGTGAACCCCATATAATCCTTTGCCTGCACCCAAGCGGTCTGCCAGTAAGCCTGCAACAATACAACCGAGCATTTGCATAATGATGGCTGCACTCTGCATTTTAAAGGCATCGACACGCTCGAAACCAAAGGCTCCTGTGAGCAGATTCGGCATAGCCAAAATGAGTACCACTACACAAGCAGTAATGAACCAGATAAACAACATGCCAATCACGACTGCAGTTTTATGTTCTGCCAACACCTGTTTCACCGGCATTTCGGTCGCCAGTTGTTTACGTTGCTGCATGGCTTTGAATACAGGGGTTTCTTTTAAATAACTGCGCAGATATAACGCAATTAAACCGAAGATACCGCCTACAATAAAAGGCACACGCCATGCCCAGTCGTGAATTTCTGCCTCGCTATATTTTAGCGAAATAAACAGCGACATTAAGGCGCCGAGCAAGATGCCCAACGAAAGCCCGGCAGTGAGTAAACCATTGGCCAAGCCAATTTTAGTTGAAGGTAAGTGTTCTCGGAAACAAAGGTTCAAGCTGCAGGAATTTCACCGCCAATCGCAATGCCTTGAACCACACGCATCAGCAATAACAATAACGGTGCAGCATAGCCAATGCTTTCAAAGGTCGGCATCATCCCGATCATTAAGGTAGGTAAGGCCATCAGTAAAATGGACAGGCTGAATAAACGCTTACGTCCAATCAGGTCACCAAAATGCGCCATCACCACACCGCCGAGGGGACGGAAGAAATAACCCGCTGCAAAAATGCCATAGGTATTCAGCATGGCTCAGAACGGACTTAAACCGCTAGGAAAAAACAGTTCTGAAATGATTTTGGCGTAAAAGACATAAATCACGCAGTCCTAAAATTCGAGTGCTCCGCCTAAAGATGAAAGTCCCAGCGTGCGTTTATCTTCACCCATTAAACGAGGTATTGCGTCTATGCTTCAGGTTTCTGTAAGTCAGCAAAATGGATTAGGTATCTTTTAATTGTAATATTTTGTTTTTTAGATGAAAAATCAATCTTTCTTTTGGGTGTACCAACTTAATTTGATGAATAAATCAATATGATTTGTCACTAATTAAAGCCGAATAAAGTAAGGTGCAATAGAGAGAAGGATACCGATTGTGGTTAATATGCCAGTATTTTCTATAAAATAGGGAAAAATCATCAGGACTAAGCCACAGATCCAAGGCACAATGATTTTTTGCTTTTTTCCATACAAGAAATAGCCAAAGCCTATAGAACTAAAAACAACACCGAGAAGAAGCTGAGCCGTATTCATATTTTTTATTGATAAAGAAATTTGGCAAATAATAAGCAAGCAAAATTAAAAGCGGCTTAAAATATTGAGCCTTTTAAACTGCCTGAATCATTCATAAATATGCAATATAAAGGTTAAAACTGAATATGACTGAGTATTTTTTAAGGTTAATATTTATACAAGATTTTCAATTAAAAAAGATATTGAGCCTGGTGTTATCGCTAGGTAAGGAAAGAATTGATGAGCACCATTTTACCTGTGGCACAGCATGGTGAACGCATTTTGACTGCAACAGCAGCAGAAGTAGCAAGAACTGAGTTAAATAGTCTATGGCTAAAGGAACTTGCAGCAGCTATGTATGCCACCATGCTGGAACGAAACGGTGTGGGAATTGCTGCACCTCAGGTTTATGTGTCTAAACGGGTGATTATCGTCGCCTCACGTCCGAACCCGCGTTATCCCGATGCACCTGAAATGGACGCGCTGGTCATGGTAAATCCTGAAATTCTAGAAAAGTCTGAACTGACTGTTTTGGGTGAAGAGGGCTGTTTAAGTGTACCGGATGAGCGTGGACAAGTTGCACGTGCTCAAATGATTAAGCTGCGTTATTTAACTTTGGACGCAGAAGTAGTAGAAACCAGCTTTAGCGGTTTTCCTGCCCGAATTGTGCAACATGAGGTGGATCATTTGGATGGGGTGCTGTTTATCGAGAGGATATAAGTACGTATTGTTTAATTTTTGTCCTATTGGTATGATATTGATGCAATAAAAAAATTTATAAATTATAAAGATATTCATAAAAAATGAGCTTTTTTAGAAAGATACCGCTGCTGATTTTTCATTATTGGGGCAGGTTCAAGTTTCATTTACTTGAATCAGATAACTTAATTATTAACTGGTCCAATTTTGACAAGGGTGTATTGCTGTGCTTTTTTGGCGCCTTCTGCCAACTCAGTGCACTTAAATGGTATCTGTTTAGTTGTTATTCAGAAGAAAATCGGGTCTGGATTAATCATGACTTTTTTATAACCCGTATTACTACTCTATTTATCACTTTAGGCATTTTTATTGGCTTAATTGCGCTAAGCCACCGATATAAAAGGAATGAAAAATTCCGTCAATTTATTACCTATTTTTCACCGATGTTTTTTGGTGGCGTGATGATTTATGCAGGTTATACCGTGGGTATGTTTAGTCCTGCAACCATCTCTGGTTTTATCAATATTGTGCTGATTGGCCTGGTCTATTATCCACGCAAAATCATTTATAGCATCGCCGTTTTTGCTTCTATTTTTACCATGATTATTAGTTACTTAACTTTTAATGGGGTAATTCGTTATGCACCTGTGTTCAGTGATGCCCTGACGCATAGCGAGTTTTATCATAATCCTTTCTGGATTAAGAGTATGGCAGAGGTCTATCTGCCGATCTTGCTGGTTTCGTTTTTGTTTTTTGAAATTTTGCTGTCACAGTGGCGCCGGCGTGAAATGGAGATTAAAAAAATGAGTCAGACCGATGCGCTGACCAATGTATTTAATCGTCGTTATATTGGTGAAGAACTCAGTAGCCTGGAAAGCAAGAAAAAAGCAACCTATGCTGTGGTGTTGCTGGATTTGGATTATTTCAAAAAAATTAATGATGATTATGGTCATGAAACCGGAGATGCTGTTTTGCAGCGTGTGGCGACAATTTTATGTACCACAACACGGATACAGGACGTGGTCGGACGTTTTGGTGGTGAAGAGTTTATTTTGATTTTAAAGGATCAAAACTTGCAGCAGGCAATTGAGATTGCAGAGCGTTGTCGTAAAATTATTGAACAAGAAGAATTTGAGCTGGAAACAGGGGGAATTCTAAAAACCAGTGCAAGTTTTGGGGTAGCCCTTTCTCAGGCCAATGCCAAAAAAGAACACACCATTCGTATGGCAGACCGGGCTTTATATCTGGCTAAACAAAAGGGACGTAATCAGGTGCGGCATTATCTGGAGCTCAACTTAAAGCCTGCTGTTTAAGGTTTTTATTCTTTAATGGTGTATTGATAATAGTCTGATGCACATTTCAACAACGATGTTTTCAGCACCGTTCATGAGTTTCTTCATTGGAGGAAAGCCTTCACGTTTATTTGGGAGAATTCGAATAGGCTTATTATTATGGAAATGGCTGAATTTTGCAGACTTAAAAATGTAAAAACGGACGATTTGGGCTTGAGCGGTTAGAAAAGGGGCTGTTTTGTATTTCACCTCTCCCTAGCCCTCTCCTAGAAGGAGAGGGAACTTCCATTATTAAATTCATA
Organism: Acinetobacter sp. NS-4; assembly: GCF_037402435.1. Taxonomy (NCBI): domain Bacteria; kingdom Pseudomonadati; phylum Pseudomonadota; class Gammaproteobacteria; order Moraxellales; family Moraxellaceae; genus Acinetobacter; species Acinetobacter sp. NS-4. The sequence continues at coordinate 223,423 of NZ_JBBEUE010000004.1, forward strand.
AAGTTATTTAATTCACAATGAACGCTCTCTCTCCCCTTGGGAGAGGGTTGAGAATAAATGGTTAATTTGTTTTGTAAATTTCAGATTAGATTTCTAATGTTATCCTTGAAATTATAAAACTAGCCCAAATTCATTCTTACTTAAAAGCTTGAAAATAATAAGGAGTGGAAATGGTTGTATTCGGTATAGAGTTGAAGGCCTCAGATGCAATTGTAGTTATCGTTGACAAAGCTAACGATGGTCAATGTATCGGCAAAGAATATAAAAAAATCTCACTTAATAGTACTAACCAAGAAGATGCTCAAAGTTTTCGCGATTTATTTGTGGCGTTAATCGAGCAATATTCTCCCTCTAAAATTGTTATAAATTCAAGACAACAAAAAGGTGAATATGCTGCTGGAGCAGTAACTTTTGTTATGGAAGGAATTTTACTAACCTTGAATCAGACTAACGTGACTTCAGTAGCTGGAGCAACTTTAAGAGCTAAGTTGAAATCAGGCGTAATCCAAACTCATTGCGATGGTTATCCTAAATATACGGAAAAGGCATTTCAATTAGCTAATGTGGGATGCTTATAAAAATGAGTTTGGATCAATTTATCGAGACTTCACAATATGGAAAAGAAATTGCAAAACTTTTCATTGAAAAGCAAGAGCTTGAATTTTTAAGTTGTAATCAGGATGGGGCTAATGGGGAAATCATATTAGCCAAGAATAGACATCTTAATCGTGAAGTGGCGATTAAGATTTATGATCATGAAAAAGACTCTATTATTCACGAACCAACTTTGGTTGCTCGTATAAATCATGAAAATATAGTAAAGGTGCATGATGCGGGGTTGTTGTCTTCACAAGGCTATTCAACGTCATATTATGTGATGGAAAGAGCTCAAGAAAGTTTAACAAGTTATTTGAGTCATGAATGTATTTCTACTCAAATGGCATTGAAACTTTTTAAGGATTTACTCAAGGGTTTAAGCTGTCTTCACTCGAAGGAATATAATTTAATTCATAGAGATCTTAAACCTGATAATCTTTTAGTAGAATCTGAGAGTTTGAAAATTGGTGATTTTGGCTCGGTAAAACAACTAAACTCATCAAATAAATCCTTTGTTTCTAAGCATAGTATTTTATATAGACCTCCAGAATCCTTTGGGGCACAGGGATTCTTTGATAAAAAATCAGATATTTATCAAGCAGGAATAATACTAGCAGAATTATTGGGATGTTCTTTAAGCACTGATGGAGAAAGCTATTTATCGCCGCGAGATCGAAAGAGATTTAACGCTTTGACAAGATATGCTGATAAAGCAATATTTGTTGATAAAGTTATTGAGGATAGAATTACTACACAGAAACTTATTGATTATTCTAGGTTTCCATTTTATGTAGATAGTAAATTGATATCTATTGTTCGAAAAATGGTTTGTTCATATGATAAAAGGTTTAACAGTATTGCAGATGTACTTGCAGCTTTGACTGTTTATGAACGTTACAAGAAAAATTGGATAGAAGATGAAAATGGGAATTTTGTTCTTGAAAATTTTAAAGGTAAAGATTATTTAATTATTTTAGAAAAAGATGGGTATCTTCTTAAACATAGAAGAAACAGCCAAAATTTTATACAAATTCCTAGAACTGAAGTTTATGAAAGTTTAGAAGCTGCTTATAAAGAACTTAATAGGCTAATTTCTAAGTAAAAAATCCCCTAACTTGAGGTGATTTTTTACTTCCTCTTTTTTAAAGAGGAATTTAGGGAGATTAAAAAATAAAAGCCCTCAAATTGAGGGCTTTTTATTAATTCAAATTACTGAACCGAATCATCCAAATTAGGCGCTAACCAACGCTTCGCCTCATCCAACGTCCAGCCTTTACGCTTCGCATAATCCTCAAGCTGATCGCCTGCAATTTTACCCACGTTAAAATACTGTGACTCAGGGTTGGCATAGTAGAAACCGCTGACAGATGAAGGCGGCCACATTGCAAAGCTTGAAGTTAATTGCGTACCAATCTTGTCGGTAGAACCTAACCAGTCAAACAACGGCGCTTTTTCAGAGTGCTCAGGACAAGCAGGGTAACCTGGTGCTGGGCGGATACCGACATACTTCTCTTTAATCAACTCTTCATTGCTTAAAGTTTCAGCTGCCTGGTTGCCCCAGAATTCTTTACGGATGCGCTCATGCAAGTGCTCCGCAAAGGCTTCAGCAAAACGGTCACCCAAAGATTGCGCAAGAATGGCAGAGTAGTCATCGCCTTTGGCTTTGTACTCATTCGCCATTTCTTCTGCACCGAAGATCGATACAGTGAAACCGCCTAAATAGTCCTGAATCTCTACTGGCTCAGCTACACTTTCGTTTCGCTCTTGCGCTTGGGCAAAACGTTGTTTCGCATATCCAAGCTCAGGTGCAATAAAGTCAGCTAATGACAAGTTTGGCTTGCCTGTCACTTTATCCGACTGCTGACGGATATGTTCAAAAGTATGCGTAATAGTCGTGCCAGTTTCGTCATAGACTTCAACCGAATCTGCACCTGAACGGTTGGCAGGGTAAATGCAAAACACTGCACGCGCATCAAAGCGTTTATTTTCGATGATGTCTTTCAACATGGTTTGCGCCTGGTTATACAAGTCAGTCGCTGCTTCACCCACCACTTCATCTTTCAGGATGGCTGGGAATTTACCTGCCAAACTCCAGGAAATAAAGAACGGTGTCCAGTCAAAATATTCAACCAAAGTTTCTAGAGGATAATTGGTGAATGTTTGCGTACCAATGAAGTTTGGTTTCACAGGTGCATTGGCTGCAAAGTCAATTTTCAAGCCATTTTCAACCGATTCTGCATAAGACAGTTTTGCAGCTTTTGGCTGTTTGTTGGCAATACGTTCACGCACTTTTTCATATTCAGCACGGGTTTCTGCCACAAAGGCAGGTTTCATCTCTTTAGACAGCAGGGTAGTTGCTACACCGACTGCACGAGATGCATCGGCCACGTAAATGACGGCATCATTTGAATATTGCGGATCAATTTTCACTGCTGTATGTGCTTTAGAAGTGGTTGCACCACCAATCATCAACGGTACATTAAAACCTTTACGCTGCATTTCTTTAGCAACAAAGACCATTTCATCCAAAGATGGGGTAATCAAACCAGACAGGCCGATGATGTCAACTTTTTCATCAATGGCTGTTTGCAGAATCTTCTCGCACGGTACCATCACACCCAGGTCGATAATGTCATAACCGTTACAGCCCAATACCACGCCAACAATGTTCTTGCCGATATCATGTACGTCGCCTTTTACGGTCGCCATCAACACTTTACCTTTAGACTGCGCGCCTGTTTTTTCCGCTTCGATGTACGGGTTCAACCAGGCTACAGCCTGTTTCATCACACGTGCAGATTTCACCACTTGCGGCAGGAACATTTTGCCCGAACCAAACAAGTCGCCAACCACGTTCATGCCGTCCATGAGCGGGCCTTCAATCACATCCAGTGGACGTTTGGCTTTTAAGCGAGCTTCTTCGGTATCTTCGTCAATAAAGGCAGTGATACCTTTCACCAACGCATGTTCTAGACGTTTTTCTACCGGTTGATTACGCCATTCAAGATCTGCAACCTGTTTTTGTGCAGCGCCTTGACCACGGTATTGCTCAGCAACTTCTAGCAGTTTTTCAGTGGCTTCCTGACCGCTTTCACCCTGGTTTTGGTTCAGAATCACATCTTCAACCGCAGCTTTTAGCTCTGCATCGATATCATCGTAAATCGCCATTTGACCAGCATTCACGATACCCATGGTCATGCCTTGCTTGATGGCATGGTACAAGAACACTGAGTGAATCGCTTCACGAACCGGTTCATTACCACGGAAAGAGAACGATACGTTGGATACACCGCCTGAAATCATGGCATGCGGCAAGTTCTGCTTGATCCAGCCTGTCGCTTCAATAAAGTCGACAGCATAGTTGTTGTGTTCTTCAATCCCGGTTGCCACGGCAAACACGTTCGGATCAAAGATGATGTCTTCAGCAGGGAAGCCTACTTCATTCACCAATACATCGTATGAACGTTTACAGATTTCACGCTTACGTGCTGCTGTGTCGGCCTGACCATCTTCATCGAAGGCCATCACAATCACGGCTGCACCGTACTGGCGGCATAGGCGTGCTTTATGGATAAACTCGTCATAACCTTCTTTTAAGGAAATTGAGTTGACGACCGGTTTACCTTGTACGCATTTCAGGCCTGCTTCAATGATTTCCCATTTAGATGAGTCAATCATGATTGGCACACGTGAAATTTCAGGTTCAGAAGCAACAAGATTCAGAAAATGCACCATCGCACCTTGCGAATCGAGCATGCCTTCATCCATGTTGATGTCAATCACCTGTGCGCCTGCAACCACTTGTTGTAGCGCAACATCTAAAGCTTCGGCAAAGTTTTCTTCACGGATTAAACGCAGGAATTTTTTCGAACCGGTGACGTTGGTACGTTCACCAACGTTTACAAACAGTGATTCAGCAGTAATGTTAAATGGCTCTAGACCACTTAAACGGCAAGCAGGTTTGGTTTCAGGAACCTGACGCGGCTTGATGTCTTTTACCGCATTGTAAATGGCACGGATATGATCAGGCGTTGTACCACAGCAGCCGCCGGTGATGTTGATCAGACCGCTTTCAGCGAATTCTTTAATAAATGCAGCGGTTTCTTCCGGAGTTTCATCATAACCACCGAAGGCATTTGGCAAGCCCGCATTTGGATGGGCAGATACAAAAGTATCGGCTACATCGGAAATGGTTTTCACGTGCGGACGCATGGCATCTGCACCCAAGGCACAGTTAAAGCCGATCGACAGCAAATCGCCATGACGGACAGAGTTCCAGAAGGCTTCTGCTGTTTGACCAGTCAAGGTACGGCCAGATGCATCGGTAATGGTGCCTGAGATCATCAATGGCAATTCATAACCAATTTGATTGAACACTTCTTTCACTGCAAAGATTGCAGCTTTACAGTTTAAGGTATCGAATACAGTTTCGATCAATAGAATGTCTGCACCACCTTCAATCAGGGCATGTGCAGCTTCAATATAGTTTTCTTTTAAAGCATCAAAAGTGATGTTACGGAAAGCAGGGTCGTTGACGTTTGGCGAAATCGAACAGGTACGTGATGTTGGCCCAAGTACACCGGCAACAAAACGTGGTTTTTCTGGGGTTGAATATTTTTCACAAGCTTCTTTGGCAATACGTGCCGCTTCACGGTTAATCTCGGGAACCAGATCTTTCATGTGATAGTCAGACATTGAAACACGTGTGCCGTTAAAGCTGTTGGTTTCAATAATGTCGGCACCCGCCTCAAGATAGGCTTCGTGAATACCCTGGATAATGTGCGGTTGCGTCAACACTAAAAGGTCGTTATTGCCTTTGAGGTCAGATGCCCAGTCAGCAAAACGCTCACCACGGTAGTCAGCTTCTTCGAGTTTGTGACGCTGAATCATGGTGCCCATAGCACCGTCGATAATCAGAATCCGTTGAGCGAGCAGCTCTTTTAGGGTGGCAAGCGTGGACATAAATAACCCCAATCCGATGGAATATAAAATCGGCATATATGTTAGCAGAAATCAGTTCATTTTTACTGATATTCAGTTTATTTACTGAGCGCAATGATTGGCTTGCTGAATAAATAGTCGGCTTGAATTCAAGGCAGCCCGTTGAAAGTTCTGTAATAAATCCTTCATCAAGCTGTAATGAATATGCATCATGCTGTGTTATGTATCCGTATGACAGCGTCTGGCTGTCTGATATTTTATGCCTTGTAACATTATTGGAAATGGCTGAAGTACAAGGGGAAATTGATGAGATTTGACTATAAGTATATGATTTTTATTGTGTAAGTCGACTGTTTATCTCGGGATTCTAGCGAGAAATGTGGCAAATAAAGTATGAAATATTGCTTTATATGACAGCGCTTTGTCATATAATTGTCACAATTAAATTGAAGAATATAGGGGATTTAATTATCCCCTTTGAACCGTCTGCATGAATTCTAATATTCCTCCCGTCCAAGATCAGGTGCAGTCAGCACCAACGAAATCGACGAATGTGCATGTTGCTACGCCGAAATTTTTTATGCCGGTGTTTTTCACGGTTATTATTTCTACTTTAGCGTATATCGGTTTTCAGCTTTCCACCGATTTGGCGCATGTTCCGACATTAAGTTTATATTCCGTTATTCTTTTAGCGACTGCGTTGTTAATTGCTTTAGGCTTTGAATTTGTTAATGGTTTTCATGACACGGCCAATGCGGTAGCTACGGTCATTTATACCAATGCTTTATCTGCCCCTGTTGCCGTAATGTGGGCAGGCTTCTGTAATTTCCTTGGGGTGATGGTGGCAAGTGGGGCAGTAGCCTACGGCATCATTGCTTTATTACCTGTAGAACTGATTATGAATGTCGGTTCTGGAGCAGGCTTTGCCATGGTTTTTGCCATGCTGATTGCTGCGATTCTCTGGAATTTGGGTACCTGGTTTTTGGGTATTCCGGCATCGAGCTCACATACCCTAATCGGTTCGATTTTAGGTGTGGGTATTATGAACTACCTGCTTCATTCAGGCGCTGGCGCAAGCGGCGTAGATATGGAACAGGTGATGAAAGTGGGTAAAGCACTGCTGTTTTCTCCACTGATCGGTTTTGCTTTTGCTGCTGTCCTGTTTTTACTGGTGAAAAAAATCTTCCGTAAACAGTTGGAGCTCTTTCATCCGCCTGAAGGTAACAAGCCGCCACCACCTTTAATTCGTGCGATTTTGATTTTCACTTGCACTGGTGTGAGTTTCGCGCATGGTTCAAATGACGGTCAAAAAGGCATGGGCTTGATTATGCTGATTTTGATTGGTTGTGTACCATTGGCTTATTCTTTAAATAAGAATTTAGACAATGCACATATTCAGTCTTTTGAGCAATTGTCTCAGCAAACGGCTACTGCTATTTATCCGCAGCATGAAAATATTACGGATGCTCAGGCACGTGCTGTTATTACTAAATATATTCAAACCAAAGAAGTGAACCCTGAAGTGGTTCCTGCTTTAGCGGGCTTGACAGATCATTTGGGTCAACGTGTTGCCAAATATGGTGATATTCACAATATTCCAGAGGCTGAAGTTTCTGCGATCCGCAATGATATGTATCTCAGCACGACTGCATTTAAGCGTTTAGATAAAGCTGAGCAGCTTCCTGCAATGTCAAAAGATCAAAGCAAGTTAGTTAAAGAATATCGTAAAAACCTGGATTCATTCCTTCAGTACATTCCAACATGGGTGAAAGTGGCTGTTGCCTTGGCATTAGGTCTGGGTACCATGGTGGGCTGGAAACGTATTGTGGTCACTGTAGGTGAGCGTATTGGTAAAAACCATATGACTTATGGTCAAGGCATGTCAGCCGAACTTGTGGCTATGACCACTATTGCTGCAGCAGATGGTTTGGGTATGCCTGTATCGACAACCCATGTTTTGAATAGTGCAGTCGCAGGTACCATGGTAGCCAATAAATCAGGTTTGAATTTACAAATGGTGCGTACGATTTTATCGGCATGGATTTTCACTTTACCAGCGACCATCTGTTTATCTGGTGGTTTGTACTGGCTATTCTTACAGTTCGTTTAAGACTTCTGTTTGAAACAAAAAACGCTGCAATTGCAGCGTTTTTTGTTTTTAAGGAATACTTGGTTTTTAAAAAAAATAAACTCTTCCTGGATTAGCAGAATTACTCATCTTTTTAAAAGAGAGAAGTTCCTCCTCCCTTTGGGATGAGGAATATATTCCGTAAGAGGTGGAGGGTTTTATTAATATATGTACCTTTTAGTACAGTAAAAAAATGATCTCTCCCTTGCGTACTCAGAATATATTCTGAGGATACTCATCTCCTAGAAGGAGAGGGACTAAAACAAGAGGACAATAAAAATATTCATCTAGAGGGAAAAATCCACCCTTATTTCTTAAATTTACCTAACACTTGCTTAATCGGCAATTTGTCGTTGGCAAAACCATACAGTGCGGCAAAAGGCAGGGCAGTACGTGCTAAATAAGCCACACGCCATAAACCGCCATGGTTAGCACCTTTCATCATCAATTCTAATGGATGACTCAACGGTGTTTCAGGGTTGGCTACCGATTCCGGATGACGCAGGTCGTAAATCCATAAGGCTGCCATTAAGGCATTGGTGGTTTCAGGGCTAAATGATTCCACATCGAACAGGCTGGCACCATTGAAGGCCGCTTTCAATAACGGATTTTTGGTCACTGAATGGGTCGTGGTAGAAGGTGCAATATTGATACTGACGCGTTGTCCATAATGACGCGCCAGTGTTGCACGCCACTGCTGGATACGCTTGGCCAAGGCATAGTTTGGACCTTGCTCGACCACCAGACAGTCCGCAATGCCATATTCCTGACCATTGTCGGAAGGAATGAGCATATGTAGGTTCTGCTGGAAAAAGCGCTTGGCGGTAACGGTTGAAATGCCTTTACTCATAAGCCGCCGGACTTTGGAACGACATTGGAACTTGTCATAAGAGGCTTCGACTACTTCCTTCGGAATGGCATAGACATCGGTTGGCGTGCACATGAACATTAAACTGGTATCGGATTTTTGCTCACTGACATATTCCATGATGCTGTCCATGGCCATGGCAACACGGACATGCTTTTCACCATCGAGATAGGCAATAGCAGCCAGGTCAAGCTGACGTTCACTTTGGCTTAACCAATGTGCAATTTCAGGGGTTTGGGTCAGTAAATCTGCGCCTAATTTTTCTTTCAGCACTGTACTTGAGGTATCTTCTGCCAATTTTTCCGTGCAAGGCGCATAAAGTGTGGCGTTGCCTTGCTGAATGGTGTTGAGAATTCTGTCCCACACCCGAGTATTGGGTAAATCTACGGCAATAATATTGGCTTTCCATCGCGCCAGCCAGGTCAGCGGGCCAGCTTCAGAGCCTGCACCAAATAACACCATGGTACGGTCTGAAAGGTCAAACCATTCCGGATGCGCCTGTGCGGTACGCAAGGCATCTGCATGACTGCATTCGATAATGCCTGCATCTTGCCAGGTCTGGATTTGATCCAGTAAAGCCTGGCCTTGTAACTTTTGCCCTTTATAAGGGACGTACCATTCTGGTGCAGCATCACTTTCACCTTTGAGCTGAATGGTATATAGCGCTGAGGTATCGACATCTTTCATGATGTCTTTGAGTAAATAGCGTTGACCATCACGATAAAAGTCAAAGCTATGATGCGCTTTATGTAAGCCTTGTTTGGCAATGGTAATAGAGTTGTTGATGGTGCGAATACCTTGTTCTACCAAGGCTTTGAAGTAGATCGGGTAGTGCTTGCGCCAATTTTTTTCAGCAAGTGCATCCATGGATGCCTTGTTGTCAACAATAGACAGAGCTTCAGCAATAATTTCTTTGCCTGTTTGGGAGGTACTGGCTTTTTTGCTGTTGGGATTGATCGGGAATTGAAGACCATTTAATGAAGTAGACATGCAAAAGATCTCTTTTTCTTGCGCATTTATATACAGATGTCTACATTATCTATGCCAAAATGAATTGCGGGTTGGCATTTAATGACAAAATTATGTAAATATTCATTTAGAAATAGAGAATGAAAAAGGAGCATGCTGCTCCTTAACATTTGAAACATCAACAGTGCGCTGTATTGGGCAAAGCCTGCAAATTTTTTTAAGCATAAATGCAGGGTTATGCCATCATCCACAATATTATTAGAAAGGCAATTGCATCAACTTATTCAAAAAGTGCGGAATAACACGAGGTTCAATAATAATCGTCATGATTACCCCATAAGCCGCGCCCCATAAATGCGCACTATGGTTGATGTTGGAGTTGCCACGTTTGCCTGACCAGATGCTATAAGCTACATAAAGCACAGCAAAAATAATGGCTGGTACAGGAATAAAAAACACAAAGATCAATTTCCACGGTTCAAACAAAATATAGGCAAACAGTACTGCAGATACTGCACCAGAAGCCCCCAAACTTGCCCAGCGATGATCATTTTTATGTTTTAAGTAACTTGGAATAATCGCTGCAATCAACCCGCCCAAATAAAACAGCACAAAGCCTAAATCGTACATATATTGCCGATAAAAACTTTCAATTACGCTGCCAAAAAAGAACAGGGTAATCATGTTGAATAACAGGTGAGCCCCGTCTGCATGCACAAAACCATGGGTAATAAAACGATCATATTGTCCACGCTGCATGGCAGGTGGCCAGAAAATTAACCGGTTCATAACATTCTGGTTTGAAAAGGCAATCAGCGAGATAATAACGGTAATAAGAATCAGGGTAACGGTGTGGTTAAAAGGTAAATCCAACATAAAAGCAAGTTCTACATTTCAAAATCTATTGCTCATAATGCCATTAAATGACAGCTTAAGTGGAACTTTCACAATAAATCCGACAATTTTAGTTGAATTTCTGAAATTACCCCACATCTTCAGTTAAAATGGCAACTTCAGCTTGAGGAAATATTGTGATGTCGACTGAGAACACCAGCACTGCAGTTGCAGAAGAGATTCCAAACTTATTGATTACTCCGACTGCTCAAGAGTATTTAAAGGATTTGTTAGAAAAGCAAAACACGCCAGGCATTGGGGTGCGTGTGTTTGTGGAAAATCCTGGTACGCCACGTGCTGAATGTTGTATGGCATATAGTGCACCTGATGAAGTTGTCCCAACTGACTATAAACAGGATTACCCGGATTTTCCTGCATTTATTGATACACCGTCTATTCCATATTTATTAGATGCGGTGATTGACTACAATAAAGACCGTTTTGGTGGTCAATTAACTTTCCGTGCGCCAAATTCTAAAGTGCCACGTGTGGGTCCAGATGCATCGGTAGAAGAGCGTATTACCTATGTGCTTCAGTCTGAAATTAACCCGGGACTTGCAGGCCATGGTGGTAACTGTGCACTGGTTGAAGTAGTAGAAGATGAAGAACACGGTTTAACTGCGGTGCTTAAGTTTGGTGGCGGTTGCCAAGGCTGTTCATCGATTGATTTGACCTTGAAACAAGGTGTAGAAACAACCTTAAAACAGCATGTTCCTGAATTGGCACGTGTGGTTGACCAAACTGACCACAGCAACACTGAAGGCGCTTATTTTAAATAAGACCCGCTCAGGTAAAAAAAGCCGCTTAATGCGGCTTTTTTATTGCAGGGATTTAAGGCTGAATATTTAAAATATTCTGTACTGTTTCAGCATAATAAAATTTCTCTAAATATGCTCTGGCACGGCTGCGTAAATATTCAGAGGAAATTAATTTTTGTACAATTGGCGTTAACAATTGCTGCAATTCATGTTGAATCAAGGCTTCATCAATATTCAAGTCACGTAATAACAAATCAAACGGACGTTCCTGATTACGGATGTACCAGGCATATACGCCATCATGAACTTGCTGTTTTAAATAGTCAGTCTGACGGATATGATCCCAAATTTCATGGCCCAGATTTACCGTATTAGACAGGTCCTGAACTTCAATATAATTCTTTAAAACATTTAAAGGCATATCTTTAATTTTATGCCAAAGATTGGCCTGAAAATGATAGAGCTTTTCATCATCAAAATGCTGATTTAAAACATGCTCACTCATTTGACTCAGTTTTAAAATGTTCTTCTGCAGATAATGGGCAATCGTTTCATCCAGATTTGAATCGGTCACGGTTTCTAAAACCGATTTGCCCATTTTCATAAAACGGGATACACCAGGCACCCGTTTTGCCATGACTGAATTATCCACATAGTCTTGAATGGAATGCTGGATCAGCTGGGTAATCATGGCAGAAAAGGCAGGATTATTAACCACGGTTTTAATTAAACGCTGACGGTGAGCACTTTTGCTTGCCACATATTGAGCAATCTTGTCGATGGTTAAAACAGGAATAACATCCGCTATTTTAGTGCTGTCATTGAGCGGATGAACCAGGGCAAAGCGCACATGTTCAGTGATCTGTTCAATAAGAAAATGGCTGGCAGGCGTAGCCAGAATCTGTTTTTGCAACAGCGCATTAATTTGCTCAAATGACCAGAGCTGTTGCAGCGTCTGTTTTCTAAACCATTGATAGAAATTTAGGAATTCAGTTTCAATAGTCGCAGTATGTGAAAACTCTTGTTCTAAAAAGTCAAGATGAGCTTCAATTAACTGCTCAATCATTGGATGTTTCTGCATACTGTCTCGAAAAAAAAATTAATTGAGTGGAATAAGTTTATCCGCAAGCGGATTTTTCATTTTTTGGGTTTTGGCAAGAAAGGGTAAATAATATGCGGCCACTTCCTGCTCTGCTTCCAAAATGGGCATGTGTCCTACATTGTTGAGAATGACAGGAGCCTCAGCACGTTTCAATAACGATTTTAATTCATTTGCCACTTCAACATTAATGATTTTATCCTGCTTTCCCCAAAGAATCAGTGTCGGTGCTTCAATTGTTCGTGTCAGTCGGGCAAAGGATTCTGGCGTATAAATACGGTTCAGGGTCACCAGTTGATCAATCAGTTTGCAGTTATTTGCTGCCTGAGTAATCAGATATTTTTCTTGTGCTGACCTTAAGGCCTTGGGCAGGGTGGGTGGATTTTGCATGACCCGATGCATCACCTGTTCCAAGTCACCAGGTTTAGACACAATCAGCTGTTTAAGGTTGACAGGGTCTTTGGAATAACGGGTATTGGCCTTGGTATAAATACCTGCACTATTCAGCAAAAATAAACTTTGCGTATCAAACGGATATTGTGATGCATAGACGGTAGCAATGGATCCTCCCACAGAATGTCCTGCAACATTCAGTTTATCTTCTACATCGATGGCTTCGACAAAACGGCGCAAGCTCTCTGTCACATTGGGTACAGAATCATCAAAATTTGCGGAGTTTTGGTTTCACCATTGTTGGGTAAATCGGGAATCACTACATGATAGTAGGGTGTTAAAAAATGGGCCACACGATTCCAGTTATCGCGATTTCCGGCTAAGCCATGAATGAGCAGAATAGTGGGTTTCTGCCTTGAGCCGCCCTCATTATATGCCCAGCTAATCTCGCCCACTTGAATGGTTTTAGCCTTTAAATCTGCTGCATTGCGTTGCTGAACCAAATAGTTTTGCAAATTTATTTGTTCAGTATTGGGTTTATTGCTTTGCGCCAGAGTAATACTGCTAAAACAACAGGCTGTAATAAAACAGAGCTTGCGTACAAATTGAGCAAAATTTGAACCAGACTGTGTCATTGACGATCATCCTTGAAGACTCATGACGATGATATTTTTAGGCAAAAAATATCTAATTTTAGACAGCATTTAATTTTTTTAAAATGTCTGTTGTTTATTGTAAATATTATTGAATAAATGTCACTGAATTGTTTCTTGAAGTAAGTAGCTGTGAGCTGAAAAACTGTGAGCTAAGTACTGTTTTTGGGGTAAATAAAATATTTTGTAACCTTAGATATAAATTAAACAGCTATTCTTTTTGCAAGTGACTTTCAGTTTTTATGGCATTAAAATGTTGCAACTTAAAACATTGGAAGACCAGCATGCTAACAGCAGAAGAAGCTTTAGATCGTTTAAAAAAAGGGAACCAGCGTTTTGTAAATGGTGAAACGACGCACTCTACACTTATGACTCACCAGCAACGTGCTGAAATGGCAGATAACCAAGAGCCGTTTGCAATTGTTTTAGGCTGTTCAGACTCGCGTGTACCTGCCGAAATGGTGTTTGACCAAGGCTTGGGTGATCTGTTTGTCATTCGGGTTGCAGGTAATATTGTTGCGCCATCACAAGTGGGTAGCGTGGAATTTGCAGCAGAAAGCTTTAGCTGTCCAGTGGTGATTGTATTGGGGCATACACACTGTGGCGCGATCCATTCCACCATTGAAGCATTAACTAATCCAACGGCTCCACCATCTGCAAACTTGATGTCAATTGTGAACCGTGTCCGTCCTTCAGTTGAAATTTTAATGCAAACCGAACTGAAAGATGATTTGGATAAACTGTCTAAACATGCGGTACGTTCTAACGTTTTTGCATCTGTAAATCAGCTGCGTCATGGTTCTGCCGTACTGGAAAACCTGATTGCCAAAGGCAAATTAAAAGTAGTTGGGGCAGAGTATTCGCTTGAAACCGGTGAAGTGACTTTCTTCGATTTTTAAAAGAGCAGATATTTTCAAGTTCAAAAAAGGCGCTTTATAAAGCGCCTTTTATATAGGGATATACATTGTTTAATAAGATACTTTGCGCTTGAGCAGTAGGATGCACCAGGTCTGCTTGCATCAGGCTTTTCTTGCCGGCAACGCCTTCTAAAAAGAATGGCAGCAATGGTACATGATGCTGCTGACTGACAATTTTATAATTTTTTTCAAAAGCCTTGCTATAGGCTGTACCGTAATTGGGCGGAATTTTCATGCCCAAAACAATCACTTTAGCATTTGCTTTTAAACTGTGCTGCACTAAAGTCGCCAGGTTTTTTTGAATCAATAGCGGTGGCTGACCGCGCAAACCATCATTACCACCCACTTCAATCACCACAATATGCGGTTTATAGGTTTGCAGTAATTTGGGTAAGCGTGCCACAGCGCCACTGGTGGTTTCCCCACTGACACTGGCATTGACCACTTTATGCTGTTTCGGATACTGTTGGTCTAGACGTTTCTGTAATAATGATACCCAGCCTTGCTGTGCCTGTATGCCATAACCCGCACTAATACTGTCACCTACAATCATAATGGTTTTAGCAGACGCTATGACTGGAGTAACACCCAGACCGAGCATGGCCAAGCAAGCAAATACAAAAGTTTTAAGATTGCGATTTTGCATATAGGGATTTTATGACCCAAGTTAATAGCGACTATTCCATCATGCCACAAGTGATTATTGCTGCACAGCAGCTTAGCCAAAAGATAAAATTTGCGCAAAAAGAGCTGAGCATTTTTGAAAATCTGACTTTTGATATTCATAGCGGCGAACAGGTAGCGATTACCGGGCGTTCGGGTTCCGGTAAATCGACCCTGCTGGGTATTCTGGCGACCTTGGATCAGGCCAGCTCAGGGAAATTACAGGTCTGCGGGCAATCAATTAGCGAATTGAATGAAGAACAGCGTGCACTGGTACGCTTAAAACATATCGGGTTTGTGTTTCAATCCTTTCAGCTGTTAGCGCATTTAACAGCGCTTGAAAATGTGATGTTACCGCTACGTTTACAGCAGAGTTTTAACTTTGCTGCTGCTGAAAAAAAGGCCTTGGCCTTGCTGAAGAAAGTGGGTTTAGAACGTCAGGCCATGCAAACCCCTAAAGTGCTTTCTGGCGGTGAACAACAACGGGTGGCCATTGCACGTGCCTTAATTAGTGATCCACAAATTATTTTTGCCGATGAGCCTACCGGTAATCTGGATGCACAAACGGCCAAGGAAATTGAACAATTGCTGTTTCAGCTGAATCGTGAGTTTGGCACCACCCTGGTACTGGTTACCCATGATTCAACATTGGCCCAGCAATGCCAACGGCATTTTGAATTGCGTGATGGTCATTTGATTGAACATGCTTCGGGAGAGGGCTGAAATGAATCCATTGTTTCGGCCCTTGCTGAACCAAAGCTTTAAAAGCACCGGTATTTATCTGCTGATCATTGCCTTGACACTGGCGATTAGTGCAACCACAGCGCTGAAATTTAGCAATGAACAGATTCAAAATGCCGTGGCCTTACAGGCCGCAGAAATGCTGGCAGCGGATCTGGTGCTCACAGATAATCAGCCGCTGGAACAAAGGTGGCACGACCAGGCCGAACAATTAAAACTACGACAATCCCAAGTCACTGCATTCAGTTCAATGGCGCATACTCAAGATCAGTTTGTCATGGTCAATGTCAAAGCCATCGATCAGGCATTTCCCTTGCGCGGGGAACTTCGGGTACTGCCAGCGGCCAAAACCATCCAGTCCGGTGAGGTCTGGATGAGTCTACGGGCCATGGATTTATTGCATGTAAAAGTGGGGGATAGGGTCACTATCGCAGATGGTCAGTTTAAGATCACCGCGAAAATTGAACATGATTCCAATCAGGAACTGGGCTTTTCCGGCTTTTCGCCAACGGTGATGATTTCTCAGGTTGATGTGGCGAAAACCAATGCCATTCAAGTCGGCAGTCGTGCCGAATATCGTTTATTAATGGCGGGTGATCCACAGCAAACGAAGCAGTTTGAACAGAATTTTAAGCAACAGCAGCATGCCACTTTGCCGAAAACAGCGCAAGATGCGCAAATACTTGATGAGCAAAATAGCCTAAGATTACGCAATGCCAGCGAAAGCAATACCCGTTTAATGAAGCCGATTGCCAATCTGGGTACCTTCCTGCAACTGAGCAACATTCTGACCATTTTGCTGTGCGGGATTGCCATTGCCTTAACCAGCCAGCGCTATGTACAACAAAATCAGGACAATATTGCATTGATGCGTTGCATCGGTGCGACACGAGGGCAGATTCTCAATGCCTATCTGGCCTTACTGGCTGTGGTGCTGTTGGTCGCGATGCTGATTGGCAGTCTGGCTGGGGTGGCGCTAGGCTATGGTTTGTTGCAACTCATGCTACAACTGATTCCCAATTTGCAAATGGAATTTTCTGTATGGGAGATGCTGCTGGGGCCATTACCAGTGGCCATGCTGACCAGTGCCGTGGTGTTACTGGGATTTATTGTTCCCAGTTTATGGCAATTACTCAATACCCCGCCAATTCGTGTGATACGTCAGCAGGAAAAATCAGTGCAATCCATGCTCTGGATGTTATTAATGGGCACAGCCAGCTTGGCGTTATTCAGTATCGTGCTGACAGAAAATATTCTGCTGACCGCCTGGGTGATGGGGGTGATTGTACTGCTGTGTACGCTACTCTATGTATTGATCTGGGGTTGTTTAAAATTCATCAAAGGCTTGAAAGGGGCGATTTCGGCCTATGTGCGGGTGCCGTATCAAACGGCTTTTCAAATTACTGCCTTGGCACTCGGCCTGAGTCTGATGACGGTGTTGACCGTGTTAAGAACAGACTTGCTGGAGCGCTGGCAGCAACAATTGCCTGAAGGCACTCCCAATCAGTTTGTTTATGGCCTGCCGCCCTTTGATATGCCTGCTTTTAAGGCACAGATCAAGCAGCACGGTTGGTCAAGTACGCCTTTATATCCGAATATTCGCGGTCGCCTGGTGGCCAAAAATGATCAGCCCTTTGCAGCTGATCTGGTCAAAAGCAATAATTCATTACGCCGTGAACTGAATTTAACCCAGACCACGGAATATCCGGAAGACAATAAAATTGTGCAAGGTACAGCAGTACTCAAACATGTCGGCGAGGTATCGGTTGAAGCTAAAACCGCAGCAGAGCTGGGCATCAAAATCGGAGACCGGCTGACCTTTAGTCTGCCTGAAGGTCAGATTCAAGCCAAAGTAGTGAACTTGCGCAGTGTGGAATGGGAAAGTTTTAGTCCGAATTTTTTCTTTATTTTTGCACCTAAAACTATGGATGAAAATGCCGGCAGCTATTTAGGCAGTTTTTACGTGCCAGAACAAGATAAAAACCAGATGGTGGCGGTGATCCAGCAATTTTCCAATACCGTATTTATTGATGTCAGCCTGATTCTGGATGAAGTCAAACGCCTGGTGAATGTGTTGGTACAAATTGTCAGCATTCTGGCACTGTTGGTCAGTGTTTCGGGGATTCTGGTTTTAATTGCCTGCTTAAACCTGTTGATGGACGAACGTAAACGTGAAGTGGCTTTGCTGCGGTCATTCGGCAGCTCCAAACAAAAGCTTAAACAGATGATGACCTTGGAAATTGGCTTTATGGGATTGATGGCAGGAATTGTATCCTGCCTGTTTGCAGAAGTGATCAGTGCCATTGCCAGTTATAAAATGAATCTGATCATTCAGGCCCATTGGCAAATCTGGATTATTTTACCGATACTCATGACGCTACTGTGTGCCCTGATTGGACGCTATCGTTTGAGTTATCTCTGTGATATTCCACCGCTGCAAAGTTTGCGCGAGATGAATCAATAATGGATTAATCTTCAAAAGAAATAAGTGAGAATATAAAAATGGAGATTAGATAATTTTCATGAATTATTTTTTAAGACTAATAAGTTGTTTGTTTCACCAAAATAATCATAAATTTTGCCAGGTATTTGATTCATGAGTGTGGCATGGAGGCCACATGTTTCTCATCCCTTGCGCTGCATTTTAAAGCAGTGCTTAAAACTGGCTCAGGATGTTGTGTATGGGAAACAAAAGGTTTTTCTTGCGGACTCAAAATATATTTTGAGATCCTCATTTTGACCTTTCAAAAGTAGAAAACTTACCTACACGAAAACATAAAAATTTAAACAATCAAATGAGGTAGTGCTGAGTTAGAAAAACTAATATTGAATGTTGTGATTTATAAAAGAAGTCTATTAAAGAAAATCTAAAAATGTAGTTGTGCCCGCATGGCGGCCAATATTTGCCGCCAAACCGGTTCCAGAATCTGGACTTGTTGCATGCAGTAAGCATAGAGCAGATAACAGCTGATTATGCCCACCGCCAGGCCCACAACTATGGCCAAATTCGGTTTATGTATTCGTTGTCCCATATACCAAATCGCTGTGAGCACGGCACCCATCAGCATGCCGCCAATATGTGCGGCATTGTTAATTCCGCTCATGCTAAAGCCGATCAATAAATTGATGCCCATAATCATCAGCAAGGTTTTCTTATCTAAAATAAAGCGTTGCTTAGGTAATAGAGGCAATAGGGATAAAACCGTCAATGCACTGCCTATGCCCATGACTGCACCCGATGCACCTGCACTCACGGTGGGAAGCAGGCTGGCATCATTGCTGCGCAGCAGTTCAAAGGTATTATGAATATCGATCAGGCCACTGAGTAAACTACCCATCAGGCCGGCAAGAATATAAAGACCCAAATAATAGAACCGGCCTAAAAGCTGTTCCGCCACGCTGCCAAAAACATACAGCGCCCACATATTCAACATTAAATGAATCAAGCCAAAATGAAAAAACATGCTGCTAAACAGGCGGGTGGGTTCCTCTAAAAAGGTTAAAGGTGCATAATCAGCTCCCCAATCAATAGCATCGACCAGGCTTGGAGCAGTAATATTCACTCCGCTCAGGACTTGCCAGAGAAACAAACCGACATTGATGGCAATAAAAACTGCTGTCAGCCACCAAAGCTGGATATCGAGTTTGCTTTGAATAGGAGGGGGAGAAAGTTTGGCCATGCTATTCTTTTATAATCTTTGCTATATTCAGCCTCAAGCTTAGCACGAAAAAAACAGATTTTTGGAGTAACTCACTGACATGAAAGCTTTTATTGTTCGTAGTTTGTTAATACTTGTCAGTTTAGTGCTTTTGGTTCAACTTTGGATTTTTGCAAGTTTAATGTGGTGGCGAACTCATCCGGTCGATACCACCATGATGATGCGTCTGGATTACTGGTCCGACTCTTCGAAACCGATTCAACACCAATGGCGTGATTATGATCAGATCAGTGATTATATGAAACATGCCGTGGTTGCCGCGGAAGACGGGAAATTTTTGCAGCACAAGGGCTTTGACTGGGAGGGCATGCAATTCGCCTTAGAACGCAACAAAGATAAGGGCAAAGTGGTTGCGGGAGGTTCAACCATTTCTCAGCAATTGGCCAAAAACCTGTTTTTATACAATAAACGTTCATTCCTGCGTAAAGGCCAGGAAGCGGTTGCAACCTGGATGATGGAAAGGATGTGGTCAAAACAGCGCATTCTGGAAGTGTATCTGAACTCGGTCGAGTTCGGTGACAATATTTATGGGATAGAAGCGGCAACCCGACATTATTTTGGCAAGAGTTCGAAAAATTTATCGCGTGAACAGGCGGCATTTATCGCTGCCATTTTACCCAACCCTAAATATTATCAAGATCATCGTGATGATAGAAAATTGCAATATCGTAAACGTATGATTCAAAAATATATGCGCTATAGCCATATTCCCTAATTTAGGATTTATTTTAAAAAAGCCCAGTGATTTGGGCTTTTTTTTATGAAATTGTCATAAATTTGAAGCATACTTATGAAGATACGGACTACTTTCGAATAATCATAGGTTAGGGTATGAATACGGCTGCTAATACGACTCCGGCGCAAATAGAATATGCATATAATGATCGCTACATTAATCGTGAGCTTTCTATTCTCGACTTCCATTTGCGGGTATTGGAACAAGCGGTCGATCCTTTGCATCCTTTGCTTGACCGGATGAATTTCCTGCTTATTTTTTCCCGTAATCTGGATGAATTTTTTGAAATTCGTGTTGCCGGGATGATGGAGCAACTGGATTTAGGTAATGAGAGCCATACGCCGGACGGTCTAACGCCTAAGCAGGTGCTGGACAGTATTTCCAAAACTGCCCATGATGCGATTGAGCGCCAATACCGTATTTTAAATGAAGAAATTCTGCCGAAACTGCGTGAAGAAGACATCTGTTTCTTGCGCCGTGGAGAACTTACACCTGCTCAATCTGCCTGGATTAAAAAGTATTTCCAAGAGCAAGTGGCTCCTGTACTCACCCCAATCAGCCTTGATCCGGCCCATCCTTTCCCGCGCTTGGTGAACAAAAGCCTAAACTTTATTGTCACGCTGGAAGGTAAGGATGCCTTTGGCCGTCAGATTGATTTGGCTGTAGTTCCTGCACCGCGTTCATTGCCGCGTGTAGTACGCTTACCGGATGAACTCACTGATGGCAAAGAGCATCATGTGATGTTATCCGCCATTATTCATGAGCATGTTTCAGATTTATTCCCCGGTATGACGGCGACAGGTTGCTATCAATTCCGTGTTACGCGTAATGCAGATTTAGCTTTAAATGAAGATGTCGAAGATTTAGCCAAAGCTTTAAAAGGTGAGTTGAACTCGCGCCGTTTTGGCCGTGCAGTACGCTTGGAAGTGACTCAAAATTGTCCCGAACATATCTACGAATATTTGCTGGATGAATTCGATCTCGACAAAGAACAGCTTTACAAGGTAGCAGGTCCGGTAAACCTTGCCCGTTTATTGTCGAATTTTAAACGTCCACATTTACGTTATGACTCGCATACGCCTATTATTCCTAAAGTCCTGAAAAAATCTGAAAATATTTTTTCTGCCATGCAGAAGCAGGATATTTTACTCCATCATCCCTTTGAATCCTTTGCCCCAGTGATTAATTTGCTGCGTGAAGCCGCACGTGATCCGCAAGTGCTCGCGATCAAGCAAACTTTGTACCGTAGTGGAGCAGATTCTGAAATTGTACAGGTCTTGGCAGAAGCAGCGCGTAATGGCAAGGAAGTGACGGCCGTGATTGAATTGCGTGCCCGTTTTGATGAAGAGTCCAATATTGAAGTAGCGAATGTACTACAAGAAGCAGGGGCAGTGGTGGTATATGGCATTGTCGGTTATAAAACCCATGCCAAAATGATTCTGGTGGTACGCCGTGAAAACAATAAGCTGGTGCGCTATGTGCATTTGGGTACCGGTAACTATCATGCCGGTAATGCCCGTATCTATACCGACTATGGTTTATTAACCACAGATAAAGAACTATGTGAAGATGTGCACCGCATTTTTCAGGAACTGACCGGTATGGGGAAAATGGCAAAACTGAAAAAGTTATTGCATGCTCCTTTTACCCTGCACGCGCAGCTGGTTAATTTTATTGATGATGAAATTGCCAATGCCAAAGCCGGTAAACCTGCGCAAATTATTGTCAAGGTCAATGCCTTAACGGAAATGCAGCTGATTAATAAATTATACGAAGCCTCTCAAGCCGGGGTGAAAATTGATTTAATTATTCGTTCCATCTGCTGTTTACGTCCTGGTTTGGCAGGTTTGTCGGAAAATATCCGGGTACGTTCCATTGTCGGACGTTTCCTTGAACATACACGTGTCTATTACTTCTTAAATGGTGGTGATAGTCGGATTTACTGTTCAAGTGCGGACTGGATGGACCGTAACCTGTTCAACCGAGTGGAAGCATGTTTCCCGATTGAAGACTCAGTATTGAAAAAACGCATTTACCAACAAGGTTTACTGAATTATTTAAAAGATAACCAGCAAGCATGGTTGCTGCAAAGTGATGGCACCTGGTTACGTGCGCAAGTCGCCGAAGGGGAAGCAGCACATAATGCACAGCGGATATTATTAGAGATGATCAAATAATTTAGACCAGCCTTGGTAACATCAAATCAAGGAGTCTTTGGACTCCTTGATTGTTTTTAATCTAAGGACAAATCCTTATAAATTTAAAAAATTAATGTTCCAAGCTGGCAATTTTTCTGTAGGTGTTTTTAATATTGCCTTCAATCTTGTACAGAGGAATATTGGTTTGATCTGCTACTTGCTGTGAATTTAGACCTACCGATACCAGATTTAAAATTTTATATTCAATGCTGGTTAAGGCGAGTACGGTCTTTTCTTCAAGCTCGGATTTGTTTTCACTATATTTAGTCTGACGAGACAAAATATATTGGGCTAAATTGTGATGAAGAGGAGCACCTCCACGTAGAATGCTTTTAATATTATTGATCATTTCTGCTTCAGTATGATGATGAAAAACATAGCCTTGTGCACCCGACCGAATGGCATCGAAGAGTAATGCGGTGTACTGTTCAGTTAATATTGCAATTACATAGCTATCTGGATGGATTTGTTTCAGCTGTTTTATAAAGCGTAGCTTTGCTGGGGAGTTCAGTTCCAGATCAATAAAAATCAGGTTGGGCAAATGCTGTTGCAACAATGCTTCAGCTTCGGCAAGATTTTGGGTACTGATCATTAATTCTGTCGGATAGCCCAATCCCATTAGAATCATTTCTAATCTATGCTTAAAGGTAGGTGGATCCTCAATCATCATGATGGGAACGGGTAATGTTAGTTCACCCACAAGATTGTACTCACACTGGTTTTGTATTTTATCTGGTCACTTTGCTATAAAATCAATGAAACGACTATCCCCAAAACTAGTGAATTTTTATCATTAAAGTAAATTTAAGTATATGTACAATATGGAATATTTATATAAGACTAC